>NZ_JACJEN010000010.1:0-116179 GCF_014164075.1 Pseudoalteromonas sp. SG45-3
GCTTTAGCGTCTCAAGGGATGCGAATAATACACCCTTTATTTTTCGAGTCAACACTTTGTTTTAAACTTTCTTTTGGAAGATTTAAAACCGAAGTTTTATTTAACTCTGTGAGTAGTTCGTGCCTCGCTATGCGTTGCTGTTTCCCGTCTCAGTGGGGTCGCATTATAGGGAGATCCGAAAACAGATCAACCCTTTTTTGAAGAAAACTTGAAATAATATGCGGTTCGTACATATTTACATCGAAATGGTTACTTTAAACACTAAAAAGGCCCTGATGGGCCTTTTTAATTAGTTTACTATGAGCTTCCAGCCAAGTTTTCCTTGCTGTTTAGACTCTTGTTGCAGCTCGCTAGCCATTAATGGATGATCTTTTAACCAGTTACTTTCAAACTTAAGGTCTAACACTTCATTTTTAGCAGTTAACTTAAACTTAGGCAGTACATCATCTTGTCTGCGCATTGATAAAATGACTGCTATTCGTAGTAATCTCACTATATATTGTGCTAATAGACTATTTACGCCGAGTGAATTAAAACAACCTTTTGGAAAATCAGATCGATGTGCATCTGCTACCGCTACTATTAATTTATGCTCTGACTGTGAAAAACCAGGCATATCGGTATTTTCCAAAATATAAGCGGTATGTTTATGGTACTGCTTATACTCTATTAGTAATCCAATCTCATGAAGCTGCGCTACCGCTTTTAATAGTGGTAACCCATTTAAGCTTTCAATTGGCCAATCTTTATCAATACTCAGCGCTAACTGCATTGCCAAGCTTGAAACTCGACACGCTTGTTTTTGATCAACATGATAACGGCTCATAAACCCATCAACAGTGCGTTTGCGAATGTCGTTATTATGAAACTCCGGAACCATGCTATATAAAACACCTTCACGCAGTGCTCCACCCGCCAATCCCATTTTTTCTATTTCAAGAGATTCAAATAGTGCGATTAAGATTGCAAGTCCTGATACAAATACCAGTCGACGGTCTTCACTTAACCCAGGAAGGTCTAGCGCTGCAATAGTGCTAAATGCAATTGCTTGATCTTTTATGGTGTTGAGCTTTTCAAGTGTAAGTAAGTCGTCAAGATTTTGCGCGACCATAATTTCTTGAATTGCTTGTACTGTACCAGAAGCTCCAGATGCAATTTGCCATCCAGCTGCTTTATACTCTGGAGAAATTTCATCAATGACTGTACGAGCCGCTTTTATTGCTGCGTTAAAATTACTCTTACTTAGTTGGCAATCTTTAAAATAGCGTTCAAGATAGGTAACACACCCCATATTGAGGCTTTTGTAATGTAGGGCATCAAATGCTTTACCAATTACAACTTCTGTACTTGCACCACCAATATCAATAACAAGCTGTTTGCCAGTACAAGATGAAGTATGGGCAACACCTTTATAAATTGTGCGCGCTTCTAATTCTCCGCTGATAACATTAATGTTATGACCTAGAATTTTTTCGGCATGATTTTTAAATACGTCGGCGTTAGTTGCTAAGCGTAAGGTAGCTGTTGCTACTATGGTGATGTTTTTGTCTGGGATATCTTGTAGACGCTCAGCAAAAAGGGCAAGGCATTCCCAGCCTCGCTGCATTGCTTCTGTGCTTAATACGTTTCCTTTATCAAGCCCTGCGGCTAATCGGACTTTGCGTTTAACACGTCCAATTGTTTGTAGACCGCCAGCAATTGATTTGGCAATAAGCATATGAAAGCTATTTGAGCCCAAATCAATAACTGCGTACACATTTTTTTGCGGTTTAAGTTGCCCCACCGTTCAAAAACCTCTAGTTACTACTACTTATACAAACGGTCGCTTACGACCGTCCTTTTTGGTAACTATTATTTGGGCGACGTCCGCTATTATTACTACGGTTACGTGGACCTGTTGAATAGTTGCGCTTTCTTTGAATAATAGGCTGAGTTAAATCATCTAGCAATGCTGTTTTATCATAATGTGATAAAGGAATGCTGTGCTCTATATATTCTTCAATTTCATGCAGGTTGTATGCATATTGCTCACATGCAAAACTAATTGCGTGGCCTGATGCACCAGCGCGGCCAGTACGGCCAATACGGTGAACATAATCTTCACAATCGTCAGGTAAATCAAAGTTAAACACATGACTTACTTCTGGAATATGAAGACCACGCGCTGCAACATCGGTCGCAACTAAAAAGTCTAAATCACCTTTGCTAAATTGCGCTAATATAGTTTGGCGTTTTTTCTGGTTAACATCACCAGTAAGCATACCTACACGATGACCGTCTGATTTAAGCCAAGCATAAACCGTCTCACAACTATGCTTGGTATTTGCAAACACGATTGCCTTCTCTGGCCATTCTTCTTCAATTAAGGTTAACAACAGCTTAATTTTATCTTCTTGCGAAGGATGAAATAGCTCTTCTTGAATACGTTTACCCGTTTTAACGTCAGGTTCAATTTGAACATGCTCTGGGTTTGTCATGTGCTCAAAAGCTAATTCTTGTACGCGGTACGACAATGTGGCAGAGAATAATAAGTTTAAACGCTTTGATGTATCTGGCATACGATCGAACATATAGCGAATATCTTTGATAAAACCTAAATCGAACATACGATCGGCTTCGTCCAGCACGACTACCTCAATTTCATTAAGGGTGTAACAGCCTTGCTTATACAGATCAATTAGGCGACCTGTAGTACCAATTAAAATATCAACGCCTTTTTCTAGTTGTGCACGTTGTTTTTCGTAATCTTCGCCACCATATACTAAACCTAAGTTAAGATTACAGTGCGGCGCTAAAATTTTAGCATCTTTGTGTATCTGAATCGCAAGCTCCCGAGTAGGGGCCATGATCAGGGCTCTTGGATGTTTACTAGGTGCTTTGCTAGATTGTAATAACCGATGGCACGTGGCGGTTAAAAACGCCAACGTTTTGCCTGTACCCGTTTGAGCTTGGCCCGCGATATCGCGTCCATCACAAATAAAAGGTAGGCATTTTGCTTGAATAGGTGTGCAATATTCAAACCCATTCTCGGTTAAACCGGCAACCACTTCCGGTGCGATAGCAAAGTCTGAAAACTTTTTATCGGTTAAATGTGTCTTAGTCATAGCGTTTAAGCATAACGTTTAAACTTGCAATAAGAAACAAGAGTGTTTAAATACGCACTAAATATTTCGCCTAACTAAATCGGAGAGCGCAATGAGCGAGAAAATAATCCAAATTACTGACGATAGCTTTGAAGCTGACGTATTACAATCAGACAAACCAGTACTAGTAGATTTCTGGGCTGAATGGTGTGGACCTTGTAAAATGATCGCCCCTATTCTTCACGAAGTTGCTGATGAATACGACAGCCGTGTGACTGTTGCTAAATTAAATATTGACCAAAATGCTGGCACACCGCCAAAGTTTGGTATTCGTGGTATCCCTACTTTACTTCTTTTTAAAGATGGCCAAGTAGCTGCAACGAAAGTAGGTGCTCTTTCAAAAACTCAACTTATCGAGTTTTTAGAAAACAACATCTAACGGTAAGCTAGAACAATAAAAAGGGCTTTTTTGCCCTTTTTTAAATTTATTTTGTATAAAGACTGGACGCTTTGCCAGTGAACTGCTAGTTTATAAAGCCAACTAATCCTTAGTTATATTCAACAAACCTCACTCAACGATCAAAGCGATTTTGAGTATGACAACTGTAATAAAGAACCCACCAATATGCATTTACGCGAATTAAAAGACAAGTCGATTAAAGAGCTTGTAGACTTAGCTGAGTCCATGGGGCTCGAAAACGTAGCCCGCTTAAGAAAGCAAGATATCATTTTTGCCATTCTTAAATCCCATGCCAAAGGCGGAGAGAATATCTTCGGCGGCGGTGTATTAGAGATTTTACAAGATGGTTTCGGCTTCTTAAGATCATCAGAAGCCTCTTACTTAGCTGGGCCAGATGACATTTATGTTTCACCTAGCCAAATTCGCCGTTTCAGCATGCGTACTGGCGATTCAATTTCAGGCCTTATTCGTCCACCTAAAGACGGTGAACGTTACTTTGCTTTACTCAAAGTAAATGAAGTTAACTTTGATAAACCTGAAAACTCTCGAACTAAAATTCTTTTTGAAAACCTTACTCCACTACATGCAAACGAACGTTTTCGCATGGAACGTGGTAACGGCAGTAAAGAAGATATTACAGCCCGTGTACTTGATTTAGCATCTCCTATTGGCCGCGGCCAACGTGGCTTGTTAGTAGCTCCGCCAAAAGCGGGTAAAACAATGCTACTTCAAAACATTGCACAATCAATTACGCATAATCACCCTGATGTAACATTAATGGTTTTACTTATTGATGAACGTCCGGAAGAAGTAACTGAGATGCAACGCCTAGTTAAAGGTGAAGTTATTGCATCAACGTTCGATGAGCCAGCTTCTCGTCACGTACAAGTTGCCGAAATGGTTATCGAAAAAGCAAAACGCCTAGTTGAACATAAAAAAGATGTTGTTATCTTATTGGATTCAATCACTCGTTTAGCACGTGCTTATAACACCGTTATTCCTTCATCAGGTAAAGTACTTACTGGTGGTGTTGACGCTAACGCATTACATAAACCTAAGCGGTTCTTTGGTGCTGCACGTAACGTTGAGGAAGGTGGTAGCTTAACAATTATAGCTACAGCGCTTATCGATACCGGCTCTAAAATGGATGAAGTTATCTACGAAGAGTTTAAAGGTACTGGTAACATGGAACTTCACCTTAACCGTAAAATTGCGGAAAGACGTGTATTCCCTGCTATCGACTTTAATCGTTCAGGCACTCGTCGTGAAGAATTACTAACAAAACCAGATGAGCTTCAAAAGCTTTGGATTTTACGTAAAATTGTTCATGACATGTCAGAAATTGATGCAATGGAATTCTTAATCGATAAACTATCGATGAGCAAAACCAATGATGAATTTTTTGATTCGATGAGACGCCAATAAAGCGTTTTAGCTGAATAAAAAAAGCGCCTAAGGCGCTTTTTTTATGTCTGGATTAAACACAGTTTAACTTTCGTTATACTTTTTAAGTACACTCTGCAGCGTATCAACGAGCGCTTTAAAGTCATTCGCACTACTTTTTTGGGTCCTGCGTAAAAGGGCTCTATCTAAACTTTGAGCCGATTGCGCAATTTCATCTAAACCAAACATTTGCGCCGCTCCTAAAATGCGATGACTATCTTTTTGTAGCGCGGCTAAATCTTCACTTATGAAATGCTGAGTAATCGTTTCACTCTCCAAAGCAAAGCTTTGCTTAAAACTAATGACAAGATCGCTCATATCAACTTCATTTTGCTTTGTAATTGGCTGATCTTCTGCATTATGTAGGTGGCTGGAAAGCGCTTTATAAAATGACTCTTTATCTATCGGTTTACCTAAGTAACCACTAAACCCTAACTCTAAATAGCCATCCACTTCATGACTCATAGCATTTGCAGTTAAAGCAAAAATAGGCCGCTCAAAACCACACTGTTTTAATAGCTGAAAAGCAGAACGCCCATCCATCACAGGCATTTGAATATCGAGTAGCACTAAATCAGGATACTCTTTTAAGCACTGCTCTACCGCTTGCTCACCGTTTTCAACGGCAATAACCTCGAGCCCCATTGAACGTAAATAGCGGCTTATTAACCTTCGATTATCAGGGTGATCTTCTGCTAGTACAACACGCCCTGCCAATTGCTTATTTACCTTTGGAGCACTTTGAGTTTCAATCAGGCTTTGCGATTTATTTACTTCTGCGCACGGTAAAAAGAACGAAAACTGACTGCCCTTTTTGTATTCGCTTTGTACACTGATATAACCGCCCATCATCGCGGCTAATTGTTGCGATAAGCTAAGGCCTAACCCTGTCCCCCCAAAGCGACGGCTAATACTGTTATCAGCTTGGCTAAAGCATTCAAAAATAAGCTTTAACTGTTTAGAGCTCATACCAATACCGGTATCTTTTACAATAATCACTAGCCCTTGTTCACTCTTATTCAAAGCAATAATGATTTGGCCAGCGTGAGTAAACTTAATAGCATTAGCACATAAATTTATAAGAATTTGTTTTACGCGTATTAAATCCAGCTTAGTGTAAAACTCATTACCCACTTGATTGTCTAAAATGAGGCGTAAATTTTTTGCTTTTGCTTGAGTGATAAACATTGCATGTACGTCATTTACAAGCTCTACAATATCAAAGCACGAAATATTTAACTCTAACCTATTAGCTTCAATTTTACTTAAATCGAGCACGTCGTTTATTAAGCTTTTTAAATGGTCGCTATGGCGCTGAATTACTCTTAATTCATCTTTAAGTGACTCAGGCTCATATAATTCATTAATTAAAGCATCTGTTTGCCCTAAAATAGCCGTTAGTGGAGTGCGGATTTCGTGGCTAATATTGGCCAAAAACTGGCTTTTAACATCGTTAGCTTCTCTTAGCTCCTGTGCTATTGCCTGTAACTCGGCAGTGCGCTGCGTAACTTGCTCTGTTAACTGCTGCTTAGCGCGTTTTTCTGCGCCACGGCGGTAAAGCGCAATACCAGTTACAACAACCAAAAGTAATAGTAAAAAAGAGAATAAAGTAAGCTGAGAACGCTGCGACATTTTTAGCTCTTGCACACGTCGATCTTGTTTAAGTTTTTCTATTTCTTGGTTTAATTGTGTTGCTTTAAATTGATGCTGAAGTACCGCTAGTGCATTTATAATTGCTGTACTTCTGAGTTTTCGTAGCTCACTAATATATTCTTGTTGCAAGGCCATTGCGCTTGAATAATCGCCTTTACTGGCTTCAAGTAGTGCTTTAGTCCCTAAACCCTCCCTAATTATTCGCTCACTGCCATATTCGTGGGCAAGTGAAATAGCTCTATCTAAACTTATTTTCGCCTCTTCTAAGTTGCCTTTAACAAACTGAATTTTACCAAGCGCATGTAGCGCATTAAGCTCTAAATTATGGTTACCTATTTTAAGCGCATAGTACTCACCTAATTTAGCTTGCTCGTACGCTTCATCTACTTTTTTTAACACTAAATTAGTATTTGCCAAGTTAGTATATTGCGTAGATAACTTATTGTAATCATTGGCTGAAATATAATAACGCAGCGCTAGCTGGTAATAATGAAGTGCTAAGTCAAATTGATTACTCTCCATATGAGCAACACCCATATTGTTGTATACCTGCGCAATACCACTTTTATCATCTAACCGCTGATAAACTTTAAGTACATCTTGATAAAGACTAAATGCACTATCGTAGCGTGATAAGCGTATATAAACGCCTGCTATATTAAGTAATATGTCGGTTTGATCTTGCTCACTACCGTGCGCTTCGTAAATAGCTTTTGCCTTTAAGTAAAACTCTAGGGTATCGCCTAGCTTATTCATATTAAAATAAGCCAAACCAATATTATTTAGTAAATTTGCTTGTTCAAGTAGTTGTTCATTTTTTTCAGCTAATACTAGGGTGCGGGTATATTCACTTATGGCCTTTTGAAATAAGCCTTGATAAAAAAGTGCTACACCTTGCATTTTTATTGCACGAAAGTGCTCGTCAGGAAAGAAAGTATCTGAAGTGTTTTTTTCTAATAATTTAAAATAGTGTAAAGATTCTTTAAAATTATCAGCCGATAACGCACTATTACCTAATGCCGAATAAACAGCGACACGCTCTTTTTTAGAAACGTTTTTATTAGCAAGTAACGTATTTGCTAATTGTAATTTAGGCTCCCACTGCACTTCGTTTTTGAATTGCTCAAATAACGAATCACTATTTTGGGCATAGCTAGGAGCTATTAGTACACAGCATATAGTAAATAAGAGGCATTTAAACTTGCCCAGCATAATTTTAATCCTTCAAACCGTTACTTATATCAGTGTAATCTTTATTGAAGATACACTAACTACTAGGGCCTAAACAATGCTTAACCCACTGATTGATGAGATTTTTGAGCTGATATTAACCAGGCAGGTTTGGCAAGTTCATACTTTAGCAGCAGAACTGACAAACCGCAGCGCAATAACAACACTCGATAAAAGCCCTGAACGTGATTTATTTAAACGTAACTTTTTAATTATGAATGCATTGTACCAACTGCAGGCACAATTACGCCCTCAAAGTTTACTCATTTCAACTCTGCATATCGAGCTTTTAGAAAAAGAAGATAATAGTTTAGTAACAACGAACGAAAATTTGCGAGATTATTATTTAGATTGGCGTAATTACGATACCGATGAAGAGAAAATTGATGAGCTTTTGAATAGTTTTTGGCGTCAGTTTAAAACGACATCACCACAACAAGTATTAAATGACAATGAATTTAAAGCGTTGGCTTTAGAATGGAAGTTACCCGAAAATTTCACTCTTAAAAACATTCAAAAGCGCTGGAGACAACTTGCATTACAGATGCACCCAGATAAACCAAATGGTTGTGAAGTTAAGTTTAAAAAAATAAAATTACAATACGAGCAGCTAAAGGTAGCTGCTCGCTAATTTGTTAATTTAGCGGTTTAAATTAACGAGTAAGGCGACGAGCGCGTATTTTACGCCCTTTAATGTTGCCTTCGGTTAGTTTGCGAAGTGCTGGTTTTGATGAGTTACGTTCAACAGCAACAAATGCTACGTTATCAAGTACGTTAATTTTACCTACTTGACGACCTGCAACCCCATCCTTACCTGTTAAAGCACCTAAAATATCCCCAGCGCGGACTTTTTGCTTTTTACCTGAATCAATCATCAAAGTAACCATTTCAGGGCGGTACGGCGGTTTATCTAATAAATTAAACGGCGGCATTTGTTCTGGAGTAATATCACGCTCGTAATGATCGCCAATTTGTGCAATTTTAAACGCTTCAGCTTCACCGTAAATAGAACAAGCAATGCCCTTTTTACCAGCACGTCCAGTTCGGCCAACACGGTGAACATGTGTTTGCGTGTCATGTGCTAAATGGTAGTTAATAACCATATCCATGTCATCAATATCTAAACCTCGTGCAGCAACATCGGTTGCAACAAGTATTGAAGCACTTTTATTTGAAAAGTGAATTAGCGTACGTTCACGATCGCGTTGCTCTAAATCACCGTGCAATGCAACAGCGCTGAAGCCTTCGTCAGCTAAATCATCACACACTTGTTGAGTTTCTACTTTGGTATTACAAAATACAACACAGCTTTGTGGTGTAAATTTAAGAAGTAATAACTTAAGCGTTGGATAGCGCTGCTTATTGTTATCCATTTTGTAGAAGTACTGCTTAATTGTGCTTTTGGCTTGCTCTTCTTCTACTTTAACCATTTCAGGGTTTTTAAGTACACGCTTAGCAATTGCTTCAATAGCTCTTGGGAAAGTAGCACTAAATAACAATGTTTGACGATTTTGTGGAATACGCTCAATAATTGCATCAAGTGTGTCTTGAAAACCCATATCAAGCATTTGATCGGCTTCATCAAGCACCAATGTTTCCACATCATCTAAACGTAAAGTACCTTTACGAATATGGTCATCAACACGCCCAGGTGTGCCAACAATAATATGCGCACCATGTTCGAGCGAGCCTATTTGCGGGCCAATTGAAACACCACCACATAACGTCAATATTTTAATGTTATGAATGCCGCGCGCTAATTTACGCATTTCAACTGCAACCTGCTCGGCAAGTTCGCGAGTAGGACACAAGACTAAAGATTGAATACGAAAGCGTTTTACGTTTAATTTAGCTAACACACCCAAGCTAAACGCAGCAGTTTTACCTGAACCGGTTTTTGCCTGAGCAATGATGTCTTTACCAGCAAGTACAGGCGGCAAACTTTGCGCTTGTACAGGTGTCATGTGGGCATAGCCAAGGGTTGATAAGTTATCAACGAGTCCAGCCGGTAAAGCCAAAGATGAAAAAGCAGTTGAAGTCACAGTAAGTTCCATAGCAATAAAATAACATGGGAGAAAGCCCCACTAATATGCAGCTTATAATAGCAGAATTCGTAATTGGCAACCATTAACAAACATATTATAAAACATGTTAATGAAAGGTGTTGAAAATGATAGTAGTTTGCATTAAGATCACGATTGTTTTTTACATACCTGCGCTGGAAGCAATTAATGAAACTGAATTCTATTTACATAGCTCTATTAGCAAGCATTACAACAAGCACATATGCAAACACTACCGACCTTGAACGCATAGAAGTAAAGGGTAGCTACTTTAACGATTACAAAGTAGATAACGCTAATGGCGCAATGAGAACATCAGCTTCATTACTTGAAACTGCACAATCTGTCACTGTAATAACCGACACTATTATTAGCGAACAGCTTGCCACTACACTTGGCGAAGTACTCACAAATGACGCAAGCTTAACTGCAGGCTCACAACAACGAAATCGTGAGGTATTTAACTTACGCGGCTTTGAGCTGAGCTCATCGACAGGTTATTTACGCGACGGTCATCAGCATTGGTCGCACTATCAGCAACCAATCGAAATTTTGCAGCAAATTGAAGTAATTAAAGGCCCATCAAGTATTTTATATGGTCAGTCAGGCCCGGGTGGCTTGGTTAACATGGTAACTAAAAAACCTACAGCACAAACACTATTTAATGCCAGTGCCGATGTAGATCAGCATGGCTCAACCCGCTTTATGGTTGATGCTGCAGGTGCCTTGACTGAATCGGAAGATTTACGTGCTCGCGGGATTTTAGTAAAGCAAGACGTTGACTATTGGCGTGAGTACCAAAACGGTGAAAATCGTGAGCGTGACCGCTTTTTAGGTGCATTAGTTGTAGATTACGATATTAGCGATAACGCATTAGTACGTGTGCATTACGACCGCACAGATGACGAAGCAGGTTTAGATACTGGCGCATGGATAGACGATAATGCTAATGTAATTGGTAGCGATAAAACAATCCGTGATATGTCTTGGGCATTTACCGACATAACCGTAGAAAACCTAGGTGTAGACCTAGAAGTATTTTTAACCGATAACTGGCAAGTAAAACTTGGCTATAACGAACAAACGTTTGAGCGCCAACGCTTTGAGTCAGCACCTCGCATGCCTAGTGGCTTTACTGAAGGTGACAGCTATGAATCTCGTCCTTACGACCGTTTTGACGATTGGCAATTTAAAACTGCATTTATTGATTTTATTGGTGAATTTAAAACAGGTAGCTTACAGCATCAGTTTTTAATTGGCGCAAACTCGCTAGATTACTACTACGGGCAACGCCGTACTTCTGCTGACTACTTTGATTTTTCTGCAGGACAAGCAGAACCATCACGCCCATCTGTAAGTTATAAAACAGATGATACAGTAAGCGAAACTGAATACGACTATTACGGTATTTACGTTCAGGACTTAATTTCGTTCTCACCACAATGGCAATTATCGCTAGGTGGCCGTTACGACAAACAAACACGAGAAGGTGCAGATAACGAGTCATTTGTACCAAAGGTAGGTGTGCTTTATCATCCAAATACTTCGGCAACTATATATGCAAGTTACTCAGAAGGTTTTGAGCCTCAAGGTAGTGAAACTCTGGTTGATGAAACCGATGTAAATAATGGCATGAAGCTAGATGCCATTACCTCAGAGCAAAGAGAGATTGGTATTAAATGGCAATTATTTGATGACCGTTTACTGCTTACAGGTGCAATTTTTGATATTAGTAAAGAAGGCACACTTGTTAGCGAACAGCTTGAGACGCCTATTGGCTCATTCACAAGTGAAACAAACCAAGTGGGTGAACAACGCCATAAAGGTGTTGAAGTAAGCGCACAAGGTGCTGCTACCGACCGCTTATTTGTTATGGCATCAACTATGTATCTAGATGCTAACTTTGAACGCGATGAAGTATTGGAAGGTAAACGCCCTACCGATGCACCAAAGTGGTCGGCATCACTTTGGACTCGTTATGAATTAAACGACGCCATTGCCATTAACGCTGGCGCTTTTTACGAAGGCGAGCGCTTTGCAGATAGCGATAATACAATTACTAAAGATGCATATACACGTGTTGATGTTGGCGCCACTTATAAGTTTAACTTAAGCAATACCGATATTAATTTACGTCTTAACATCGAAAACTTATTTGATAAAAGCTATTTAGGTGGTGGCGGCACGAGTAATGTAACTGTTGGCGAGGGCACAAATCTTCGTTTAGCAGCGCAATTTAGCTTTTAAATAAATGCCTTAAATAACAGTGTTAAAAGATAGCCCGCGTACATTTACGCGGGCTTTTTTATATCTAAACTTTTATACCTAACAGCATTAAACCTATTACAAAGCCTATTCATCTCATCTATTTTTTATCATGTTTGTTACATGTTCTAATAGCGCTAATTATTAAAAAGGCTTACCCAAATGAAAAAATTAATTACCACACTGCTGCTTACTAGCAGTATGGCTGCAAACGCTAACAACGCCGAATTTACCCAAAAGCAATTACAACAAGTCAATGAAGTGCGCACCTCAGCACTAAATAGTGATCTAAGCTATAAATTACTAGAGTCATTAACAACTGAAGTAGGACCTCGCTTACCTGGTACTGAAAATGATAAAAAAGCAGTGGCATGGGCTAAAGCTAAATTTAATGAGCTTGGTTTTGATAAAGTATGGCTTGAAGAAGCGACTTTTCCTGAATGGCGCCGTTATAGCGAAAGCGGAAAAATACTAACACCAAGCGAGCAACCTCTACATTTAACTGCATTAGGTAACAGTATAAGCACGCCTAAAGATGGGTTCACAGCGCCAGTAGTCTTATTCGAAACACTTGATGAGTTAATTGCAGCACCTGCAAATAGCCTAAAAGGTAAAATTGCGTATATTAATTACCGCATGAACCGCGATATAGATGGGAATGGTTACGGACCTGCTGTAAAAGCACGTGGCACAGGCGCTATAGAAGCGTCTAAAAAAGGCGCTGTTGCCTACATGATGCGCTCGGTAAGTACTGGTCATCATCGTTTTGCACACACTGGCGGTAGTTACTACAAAGAAGGTGTTACAAAAATACCTAATGTAACCATTGCTAACCCAGATGCCGATCAAATAGCACGACTCATTGCTTTAGATAAAGACGTATCGGTAAATATTAATGTGCAAACCGAAAGCCTTGGTGAAGGCACAGGTTATAACGTTATTGGCCAATTTAATGGTACCGAAAACCCTGAGCAATATGTATTAATTGGCGGGCATTTAGATTCTTGGGACTTAGGGACTGGCGCACTAGATGACGGCGCAGGCGTTGCGCTAACAATGGCAGCCGCTAAACATATTAGCGATGTAAAGCGTCCTAAGCGCAGTATTCGTGTGGTACTTTTTGCAGCCGAAGAGCTAGGCCTTTGGGGTGCAAAAGCTTATTTTGCAGAGCATAAAAACGAGCTAAGCAATATTGTTGCAGCTGCTGAGTCTGATTTTGGCGCCGATGTTGTATATGCTTTTGAATCGAACGTAAGCGCAGAGTCACTTCCTGTAGTGCGTGCTATTGCAAAAGAACTTGCGCCGTTAAATATTGAGCATATTGGTAAAAACCAAGCGAATGGTGGCCCTGATCTAATTCCACTTAAAGCAGCAACCTCAGCACCTATTTTTGAACTTGCTCAAGATGGAACAGATTACTTTGATTACCACCATACAGCTGACGATACGCTTGATAAAGTAACACCTGCTAAGCTGCGTCAAAATACCGCTGCATACGCTGTATTTGCTCTAATGGCTGCTGATGCAAAAACAACAATTAAGCCTAAAGCTCAAAATAAGTAATAACATACATACTTACTTACAGTTTGTGGCTTTAACTAACACGCTTCTTGTTTTACCTTTAGGTAATTAAACAAGGAGCGTGCTTTATGTTACTTTTCAACACGAGTGAATCATTTCCACATTTTGCACAAACAACACGCTGCCCTCATTGTCAAAGCGACGCCTACCATTTACTAAATAAAAGCCGCTATTTACGATTTAGCATTTTACCTATGCTTGCCTTAAAATTAAGTTATAAACGCGAGTGCTATCAATGCGGAAAAAGCGAACCTGTAAAAATAACGCAACTACCGTTAATAGAAAAACTAAGCCTACCTAAATACTTTATTGGTGTATTTTTATTACTTTGGATTGTTTTATTTTTTTATCAACAGCACCTTAATAGCGAGACTCGAAAGGAAGGCTATTTAAATGCGCCTAAAATATATGATACCTACTTAGTACACGCCGACAAATTTACACACGAGCCCTGGACCCTAACCAATTTAAGAATTGCTCAAGTTTTAAATTTTGACGAACAATTTATTACCTTTCAGATAAGCAACTACAGCTATAAACGTAATAATAGTATTACTTTGGCAATGCGTACTAGCCAGCTAATTCAAGACAATTACTTTTCCACTAAAACAATCAGCCTCCCTCGTGATGAAGTAGCACGCCTTTACAACGACGAAGCTATTTACGACGTGCTGCGCCCCTATGCCAACATCCTTTATGGTGGGTTTGTGATGCATCCTCCCCAACCTAAGCCACTATATAAAGGCTTAAAGCTCGATAAAAACAATCAACAAGGCATTATTTATTTTAAAGATGGTTTGTTTGTTGAAGCATTTAATAGCTTTAAACAAGCTGCTGAAGCGGGCTCTCAATGGGGGCAATTAAATTTAGCGCAAATGTATCGTGATGGTCAGGGAATAGATCAGGATCAACAGCAGGCTATTTATTGGTACAAAAAGGCTATTGAGCAAAAAAATACTAAAGCACAATTTGAATTGGAATCTCTTTGTAAAATAGCTAGCTGTGAATAAAGCAGCAAGTATGTTACTTGCTGCTTTAATATTTTATAACTCTAAATGTTTATCTAAAAAATTAATTACTTGTTTGTAGTAAGCAGTTCTGTGTTCTTCTTTGTAAAAACCATGGCCCTCATCCTCCAATAACACGTACTTATAAGGATGGTTAGCTTTTTTCAATGCAGCAATTAATGATTCGGCTTGTTCAATAGGGGCTCGTGCATCTTCACCTGCGTGAACTATGAACACAGCTGCTTTAAGCTTATCTATATTATAGCTAGGTGAAAATGCCTTCAAAAGCGTTTCATCAGTGCCTAAAACGTTTTCAAGATAGTTTTGTCCTGTACTACGCCCTGAAATATCACCTTCTTCAAACATTAGCGGTAGGTCATAAATACCAACTGTTCCAATTGCACACTTAAACATGTCTGGCTCTAAAATGGCGCTCTGCAAAGCTGAATAAGCACCAAAGCTTGATCCCATTATACAAATGTTGTTTTTGTTTACCGTTCCATTAGAAATTAAAAACTTAACACCATCAATAATATCAAACTGAATATCAGAACCCCACTTTTGGTAACCTGCTTCTTCGAAGTTTCGACCAAACCCACCTGAACCTCTAAAATTAACTCTTAGTACAGCCATTCCCCTACTTGCTAATAACTGTACCTCAGAATCATAACCCCAATAATCACGAGGGCCATGTGGACCGCCATGAGGCATTACAACTAGAGGTAAGTTTTTATCTTCAAGACCATTAGGAACAGTTAAATACCCATAAATAGTTAAACCATCCCGAGTTTTATATTGAATAGGTTTTGTCTTTGAAAGCTCATTTTCGTTCAGCCAACCACGCGCTGAAAATAATATTCTTAGCTTATTTTGCACCCCATCGTATAAGTAATATTTACCAGGATTGGTATCACTTGATGCGTAAATAACATTAATATCGCCATTAGAGGTGCTACTGACTAACTGCACTTGGTCGCCTTGCAATGCTTCTATCAAAGATTTTAAGCGAACACTCTTATGAGAGTCTTTATCTATAAAAGCATAGTTTGGGTAACCTAACTCACTTTCTATTGCAAATAACTCTTTTGAAGCTTCATCAACCCATACTCTTTTTGGAGATACATATTGTTCTTGATGGACTAATTCTATTTCCTTAGTATTTAGATTTAGTTTATACAACCCTTCAGCTTCGCCACCAACAGAAGCAGTCATATAAATGCTGTCACCAGATTTATCAAAAGCTCTTAATCTAATATCGCCATAATTAACTTCTCCTAAATTTAATTTCTTCCAGTCACCACCTTCTTTTTCTTTAGTATGTATTTTTGCATCTATATAGTTATCTGTAGATACTGAAACACGAACATTACCATCGTGGTCAGTTAAAAATTCGGCCATACGTGATGGAGACAAAGTGACTTGCTTTCTTTTGCCAGTATATACATCTACTTCATATACAATAGTATGAGGTTCATTACTCGAGGTCCAAGGGTAGGTAACTACTAACATTTTTCTTTTGTTAGTAACTAAGGGATCTAATACAAATGAAGTTCCGTATAATGGGGTCTGCCTTTTAAGGCGTGTACCTGTTTGCATTTCACCATGGTAACCAATTAAATATTTACCTCTAGCCCCGTTAGCATTTACGCCAAATATTTCACCATGATATTCTGGGTGGTCTTGCCATCCTTTTAGGTACTCTTTAGTAACGACAACTCGCTCATTATTTACCCAATGGTAATCACCAACTTGGGCATTTCCTTCAAAGGCAACTGCGTGAAGCATTTTAAAGTTTTTAGTATCAAAAATAACAAGTGCATCTTTACCAGCAACTTTGTTTATAACGGCTAAATATTCGCCGCCAGGAGAAATAGTAGCGTGATTAAACTCTTTATTTTTACTAAAGTGCTCCACGGGGATTTGGGGCTGCTTTGAAAAGCTAAAGAAGCTTACCAATAACAGAGGTACCAACAAGCTATATCTTAAAAAAAAATTCATCATAATTCCCTGTATTAACAACAAGAAGCCATAATATATAAAGTTAAATAGAATGTAACCAAAATGATGCTTTTTTGTATCTATTATTTTTTAAATAACTTTGTATAACTTACATGTACAAGCACAACAACTAAGCCAGCAATAACGCCTAGTAAACCATCAAACAAGAGAGGCGCTAATACTTCTCCTGTGCCGCCAGCAACAGACTGAGCATAGCTTGTTACATCCAACTGAGTATGATGTAGTAACTCAACGCCATGTACTAAAATCCCGCCGCCTACTAAAAACATTGCAATGGTGCCTGCAAAAGCTAAAAATTGCATCAACCTAGGCGCTGCTGCGAGTAAGCCTTTCCCAAGTAATTCTTTAAATTTATTAGCTGTTACCTTTGATTGGTTGAGTAAATAAAGCCCGGCATCATCCAGCTTTACAATACCGGCCACTAAGCCATAAACGCCAATCGTCATTATAATTGCGATAACACAAAGCACTAAAGCTTGGTTAAGTAATGTAGCGCCTGCCACAGTGCCTAAAGTAATAACAATAATTTCGGCAGAAAGAATAAAGTCGGTTCTTATTGCCCCTTTTATTTTTTGTTTTTCGTACTCAACTAAATCTAATTTTTCATCTTCATCTACCACTTCATTGTGATGAGGCAAAAACTTAGCAAATACTTTTTCAGCTCCCTCAAAACATAAAAACAAACCACCCATCATTAAAAGCGGTGTTATTAACCAAGGCAGCCATACGCTTATTAATAAAGCAGCGGGTACGAGTATCGCTTTATTTAAAAATGAGCCCTTTGCCACAGCCCAAACAACCGGTAATTCACGCTCTGCTGCTACACCTGTAACCTGCTGTGCATTGAGCGCTAAGTCATCGCCTAATACACCTGCTGTTTTTTTTGTTGCTACCTTACTCATTGTCGCAATGTCATCAAGTAAAGTGGTTATATCATCTAATAACGTTAAAAGGTTAGTGCCTGCCATAAAGCTTCCGAGCTCAAAAAATATTGCTATAAACATAACTTAAAGCGCTACTTTCACCAACGGTTAATTTTGCTTTGTTATTCTTACATTAGATTAAAATTTTGCCCTGTGTTTTAACTAACGTTTAAAGAAGATGGGAGGAAAAATGAAAGTATATTTAGCATTAATCGCTATTTTACTAAGCTTAACCGCATGTAGTGATTTAAAAACCAGTACTGCTTACCAATGCGATGATGAGAGCGTAAAACTCAATATTATTAATAATTCTGAAGCCGAACTTATCTTTAACAATAAAGTGCATGTACTTAATCACGAAAAAAGTGCATCCGGGAATAAATATATAAGTGAAGAGGTACTGTTTTGGGGTAAGGGTAATGAAGCCATGTTAATCATTGCAGGTAAAAAAAGACAGTGCACCAAGGTTTAACATAAAAACAACCAAAAAATTACAATAATGCTACAATAATTAAAGACCCATTATTGTGATGAAGTTATGCGTTCAATTGCGATCAAACATAAAATAATTTTAGCCTTTACAGCCATTGGCATATTGGTGCTAACAAGTAGTGTATTTTTTTATTGGTCATTAAACAAAATTAGCGTTAACAATACCCGAACCGAAAAATTAGCGGTTCCGGTACAACAGTTCAGCAAAGATTTAAGGCTATCATTACTGTCTATTACCAAATTTAACGCCTTAGCTTACAGCCAAGCAAACCTTGATTTACTTCAACAAAATAAAAAACAGGCGCAAGTTGAGCAACAACAATTTAGCGATATGCTCAATTTGTTAAGCACTCAACTAAATCAACAAATAACAATGCAAAATTTACTCACCAGTACCAACGTAGGTTTCGAGCAACTGACTGAAGTAAGTGTCGCAATGTTTAGCGCTAAAGAGCGTAAGTTTGTAGCGCAAAATTCCACCATAGAATTATCAGCAACGTTTAACGAGCAACTTTACAATTTAAGTTCTAACTTACTTGATATAGAACTTTTAGAAGTGCCTGTAAAACAGCAGGCGTTACTTAATGCTATGTTTGGAACAGCGACCCGTATAGATGATTTAATGTTTAACTTAAGCAATAATATAAAAAGCATTACTCAAACTGCAAGTATCAATGATTTAAATAGTCATCAGCAAGATACTCTATTTCTACTAGATAACATCCAACCTAATTTCACCTATTTAGAGCAACAAGCGCTACCTTTTGATAATGCGTTTAATGCTAAAAATTTAACGGCTAAGTTTAATCAATTAAGAGAGTTACTTAACAACGATACAGGAATTTACGCCCAACAAAATAAAGTACTCAAAAGTGCTATTGCTGCGGCTCAAAATTTTGAACACTTTCAACAGCAATTTATAACAACAGAAGGTCAGCTTATTGAACTTAATAAATTGGCTGATGAGCGCTTTAATGCCTTACAAACTAATGCAAAGGCCGCCATAAATACAGGGATTAGTTCTGTAGTAATTATTACGATTGTTTTAATTATATTGATTATCGCAATCTCTATTTTTACAACTCGCGCAATGCTAAAACCGCTTAAAAAAGTAAACCGCGATTTAGCCCGAATCGCCTCAGGTGATTTATCAAAGCGAAGCCACCCACGTAGTAAAGATGAATTTGGTACTTTGCTAAATAACATAAATAAACTCAGTGAAGACCTTACTAACCTAATTGGTGCAATTAGTAGCGACGCCCACGAACTAGACCGCAGCGCTATTAAAACCAGTGAAAAAGGTCAGCAAATGACGGTTGTTGCACAACAGCAGTTAGAGCGAAGCGCGCAGGCAACATCGCTTGCACAAAATATGCTAACCAACTCACAAGCGGTTTATGAGCAAGCTGATAAAACATCAAGTGAAATAACCAATGCATCGCAATTTGCAAATGATGTAAACGAGATTGCTAATCAAAATAGTCTAAGTATAGAAACTTTATTGCAGCGCCTTGATAAAGCAGTAGGCAGCACAGTAGAACTCGCACAGTACACCCAGCTTATTGAAGCCATTGTTGAAACAATTAGTAGCATTGCCGAGCAGACTAACTTACTTGCACTTAATGCTGCAATTGAAGCAGCGCGAGCGGGTGAAAACGGACGCGGGTTTGCTGTAGTTGCTGATGAGGTTCGATCATTAGCTGCACGTACACAAACCTCGACTAGCGAAATAAACACCATGATCCAAACATTGCAACAACACACTAAAACAACTCAAGAACACATTACTGATGGCCAACACCAAGCCAAGCAATGTGTTAAAAACAGCACTGAACTAAATAAAGCCGTAGAGCGTATTAAAAGCACATTGTTGTCTGTTAATCAGATGAGTGAGCAAATTGCTCATGCATCACATGAGCAATTGACTAACAGTGGCGACATTCAACAAATAATGGCAAAGGTGACAGAGCAAGCAACCTTGAATGCCCAAAACGCGACAACCCTAGCAAGCGAAAGTGAAGACGTAAACCAACTTGCACACTCTTTAACGAGTGCCGTAGAGCGCTTTAAGTTTTAAGTGCAAGTAATGACTTGCCTTGCATGAAATGGGTATAATACTTTAACTCTTTTGCTTAATAGCGGCCCACAATGAAATATAAAGATCTACGTGATTTTATCGATTTGCTTGAAAAAAAAGGCGAACTTAAACGTATCACCCAAGAAATCGACCCGTATCTTGAAATGACCGAAATATCTGATCGCACATTGCGTGCAAAAGGCCCTGCGTTATTATTTGAAAACCCAAAAGGCTACGATATGCCGGTACTTACCAACTTATTTGGTACACCAAAACGCGTAGCAATGGGCATGGGCCAAACAGATGTTAGCGAGCTTCGCGAAGTGGGTAAGCTACTCGCTTTTTTAAAAGAACCTGATCCACCAAAGGGTATTAAAGAAGCTCTAGGCGCTATACCTATTTTTAAGCAAGTGCTTAATATGCCTGCAAAAGAAGTAAAAAAAGCGCCTTGCCAACAAGTAGTTTTAGAAGGTGATGATGTAGATTTAACTAAATTACCTATTCAACATTGCTGGCCAGGTGATGCAGCACCATTAATTACTTGGGGCCTTACAGTTACCAAAGGGCCTTATAAAAAGCGCCAAAATTTAGGTATTTATCGCCAGCAATTATTAGGCAAAAATAAAATAATTATGCGCTGGTTGTCACATCGTGGTGGCGCGCTTGATTTTCAAGAATGGTGTAAAGAAAACCCAGGGCAACCCTATCCTGTATCGGTAGCATTAGGTGCCGATCCTGCCACTATATTAGGTGCCGTAACGCCTGTACCTGACACTCTAAGCGAATATGCATTCGCTGGCTTATTACGTGGCAGCAGAACCGAAGTTGTAAAATCTATTTCAAATGACCTACAAGTCCCTGCCAGTGCAGAAATAGTACTTGAAGGTTACATAATGCCTGGTGAAATGGCGCCAGAAGGCCCTTATGGTGACCATACCGGTTACTATAATGAAGTCGATGACTTTCCAGTAATGACGGTTACTCACTTAACGCATCGTAAAAATCCTATTTATCACAGCACATTTACTGGCCGTCCGCCTGATGAGCCTGCTATTTTAGGTGTGGCACTTAATGAAGTGTTTGTGCCGATACTACAAAAGCAATTCCCTGAAATTGTCGACTTTTACCTTCCGCCTGAAGGGTGCTCATATCGTATGGCGATTGTAACAATGAAAAAACAATATCCAGGCCATGCTAAGCGCGTGATGATGGGAGTTTGGTCGTTCTTACGTCAGTTTATGTACACCAAATTTGTAATCGTCTGCGATGACGATGTTAACGCCCGCGATTGGGAAGATGTTATTTGGGCTATAACAACCCGAATGGATCCAGCGCGTGATACAACATTAATAGAGAACACACCTATTGATTATCTCGATTTTGCATCGCCAGTCTCAGGACTTGGTTCAAAAATGGGAATGGATGCTACCAATAAATGGCCTGGCGAAACCACCCGCGAATGGGGCGAGCCTATTGTTATGGATAAAGACACCAAAGACCGCGTAGATGATATTTGGGAAAGCCTTAATATTGTTTAAGTGTTTATATGTAAGTACATATCAGGCTATAAAATAACCCTGCAGATATGCTAGAATCTAGCTATTCGATTGCGTATCTGCTGTTACAAGCGCTGCTAAAAGGTAAAAAATGCAAACATTAAAAGCTGAAGTTGTAGCTATCAGCCCACTT
Source organism: Pseudoalteromonas sp. SG45-3 (assembly GCF_014164075.1). Taxonomy (NCBI): domain Bacteria; kingdom Pseudomonadati; phylum Pseudomonadota; class Gammaproteobacteria; order Alteromonadales; family Pseudoalteromonadaceae; genus Pseudoalteromonas; species Pseudoalteromonas sp. SG45-3. Next base: position 21,986 of record NZ_JACJEN010000010.1, read on the forward strand.
ACAGAATTTGTTCATAAAGTAATTTTAAAGCCACAACAACCTGTGACCTTTGAAGCTGGCCAATACATGCAACTCGTATTAGGCGAAAAAGACAAACGTGCTTTTTCTATAGCTAGTCGCCCTTCACAGTGCGATGCAATAGAACTGCATATTGGCGCCTCAGGTGCCGATTCGTATGCAATGCAATCGTTAGAGCATTTACGAAACGCCCATACCACAGGGCAGTTAGTAGACATTGAAGCTGGCTTGGGTATTTCACAGTTGCGCCTGCAATGTGAGCGCCCTATTATTTTACTCGCCGGTGGTACTGGTTTTTCATACGCAAAATCAATGGCTGATCATTTAGCTGAAATAAAATGCGACCGTCCTGTATTGTTTTACTGGGGCGTAAAAGAAGAATCTGCTTTATATGCACATACAGAAATGCAAACATGGGCAGATAGCCATGAGAACTTTAAGTTTATTCCTGTAGTAGAAAATCCATCTGCTAATTGGCAAGGACACACTGGCTACGTACACAAAGCAGTAATGCAAGATATTGTGTCACTAGAACCATACGATATTTATATGGCAGGTCGTTTTGACATGATAGGTATTGTCCGTGATGACTTTATTACTCATGGTGCAATTCGTGAAAACATGTACGCAGATGCATTCGCATTTATCAAATAATTGAAATTTACTTTCAGTTATAAATAAAGGCACCTAATCGGTGCCTTTATTTTTATAACAACAAATATTTAATAGTTAAAACCTATCAGCTCCATCAATATAAACAATTTCCTAAATCCCTATCTATAAACCATACTTTGTATAGAACATCAGCGGGAGAGACCCAAATGCTAAATACAAAAGTAAAAGATTTTATGCAACGCAAGTTGCCAAATATCACACCAGATACAGAAATGACGACAGCCATAGCAGAACTACAAAAATTTAAACTACTTGGCGCACCAGTATTTGATAAAGATAAATGCTTAGTTGGATTTATATCAGAGCAAGAGCTGTTACAACCACTTACTCAAAGCAGTTATTTTTGTGATGGGATGGTTAAAGTATCGCAGCTTATGCAAACAGAGGTAGTGACCGTCAGCGGCGATACCAACATTATTGAGCTTGCACAACAGATGCAGCCTGGTAAACCAAAAAACTACCCTGTTGTAGAGGGCATTAAAGTAATCGGTATGATCAGCCGAGCAGATGTACTTAAAGCACTTTACGATAATTACATAAGCTGCCAAACACACTAAATTGCAGATACAAAAATGCCGCTTATATAAAGCGGCATTTTTAATGCTCTTACATTAACGTGCGCTAACGAGTGATAAAAGTTCTTTTTTATCGCCATCGCTTAAAAATGCTATTTCTAACGCATTTTTTTGGGCTTTTTCCATATCAGCTTGAGATAAGCCTGCTTTAGGTGCAGCAACGGTATATTCATACTCAATTTCAATACCTTCAACCGCAGGATCATCAGTATTAATACACGCTAAAATACCATGATCTAAAAACTGTTTAAGTGGGTGCTTAGTTAAATCGTTTACTGTACTGGTTTGAATATTACTTGTTAAGCATGACTCAATACCAATACGGTTATCGCGTAAATAATCCATTAGTTTTGGATCTTCAATTGCTTTAACGCCATGCCCTATTCTGCTCGCACCCAACTCATTAATTGCTTGCCAAATACTTGGAGCGCCAAGTGCTTCTCCAGCATGGACAGTCGAAGCTAAATACGCATTTCGAACTTGTTTAAAGTGCTCTACAAACAACTCACCCGGGAAGCCAATTTCGTCACCGGCTAAATCAACAGCGACTAAATCATTTTTAAATGCGAGTAATGCATCAAGCTCTTTTTGACACGTTTTTACGCCATAAGTACGCGATAAAATACCAATCAAGTTAGCTTTTATATTTGTGCCCTTTGTTGCTGATTTAATACCATCAACAACTGCCTCTACAACGCCTTCTGGGTGTAAACCTTGGCTTTGTGCCATGTAGTAAGGGCTAAATCGAAGCTCCACATAATCAAGACCTTGTGCTTGTGCATCTTCAATGTTTTCAATTGCGATACGTCTACACGCATCGTAGTCGCCAAGCACAGTAACTCCCCAATCTAACTTTTGTAAAAAAGCCATGAGGTTTGGTTCAGGATCAATAACTTGAACATGAGGGATTAATGCTTCAACGTTATCTGCAGGTAGCTCTATATTAAACTGTCGACCAAGTTCTAATATGGTTTGCGCACGTACATTACCGTCTAAATGGCGGTGAATATCTAGCAAAGGTAATTTTCTATTGATCATAATAGCAACCCAGTTTAGTTAAATTTGCGCGCATGATACGCAGATACAGTTATTTTTCAAGTCTATATGATTTGCGGTAAGTTTTAGCGGTCATATGTCTGCTTTTTGTGCAAAAAAATGATATAGCTTATTTTCCTGATAAGTGATGCCAAAGAGTTTTAAAAAGCGTATTTGCATCAATAGGTTTGGTAATATAGCCATTCATTCCCGAGGCTAATGCCTTTTTAACGTCATCGTCATGGGCGTTCGCCGATAGCCCTATTATGGGTAAATCAATTAACTCTAAATCACGACGAATTACTTTTGTTGCTTTGAGTCCATCCATTTTTGGCATTTGAATATCCATAAGCACAATGTCGTAGCTATTTTCGGCTAGCTTTTCTATGGCTTCAAAACCATCGTTAGCAATGTCGGCAATACACCCTTTTGTTTTTAAAATGGCATTGGCAACATGCTGATTAAGCGGGTTGTCTTCGACTAAAAGTAATTTATAGTTTGTGAATGATAAAGTACTTACATCTATTTCGTTATATTGCTGCTGTATTTGCTCTGCTTTTGGTAAAGGCGAGATGAGCGGCAAACTAAATGTGAATGTAGAGCCCTTTCCTTCATAACTAACTAAATCAATTGCACCGCCCATTAGTTCAACCAATTTTCTACAAATACTTAATCCTAAGCCAGTGCCACCATATTGACGAGAGGTTGAGCTATCGGCTTGCGCAAACGGTTTAAACAATTGTTTCTGTGCTTCGCTACTAATACCAATACCCGTATCGTTAATACTAAAATAAGTCATTTTTTTCGACTGCCAAATTTTCAGAGTGATTTCACCTTCCCCTGTAAATTTAACCGCATTATTGAGCAGGTTCAGCAGCACTTGTTTTAAGCGGATTGGATCGGTATTAATGACCAAATTTGATGTTTTATCAAAATCGAGACTTAACTTTATTGATTTAATATCAGCCTCAAATTGAAGTAAATTAAGCATTTCATCAGCTAAACTCGCTACATTAATAGGCTCTTGCATTAAGTCTAGCTTGCCTGCTTCCATTTTTGAAAAGTCGAGCACATCGTTTAATACCCTCAGTAAAACACCCAGTGCCCCATCTGCTTGCTCTATGTAACTTCTAGCTTGTTGCCAATCGTTTTGCTGAAGCGCTAAATAATGCAGCCCTTTTATACCGTTAATAGGGGTGCGGACTTCGTGGCTCATGTTTGCTAAAAACTGCCCCTTTATATGACTCGCTTCATCTGCTTTTTGTTTTTCTTTGCGTAGTGTATGTGTTTGCTTGGCCACTTGTTCGCGAATTTGTATGTTTGTACCAGTAACTGAAATCAAAAATGTAATCAGTAACCACACAAACAACATACCTACTATTTGTGCAAGCCAATATACTAACCAAGACGTTCTAACTATTGGCTCATATAACTCAACCTGCCACATGCGTTTGCCAATCAACAATTGATATTCTTTAAATAGCGCTTGCGAATTAGCGGTATCTGCAATATAAATTGCCTGCTTTTTCCCTGATACCGTTGTATCAAAAAAACTAGCTGAAATTGAGTTGTTGTGATCAAATAATAGTGTTTGCGATAAGCGTTTCAGACTGACTATCGCTGCCACAAAGCCTTGAAAATCATCTTCGGTAGAGGACTCTCTAAAAACAGGATATAAAAAAAGCACACCGTGTTCGGCTGTATTTTGGACCAAGTTAATTGGCTCACTTAGTGCAAGTTCATTAAGCTCTTTCGCTTTGCTAAGCGCTGCACCTCTTACTTTACTAGAAGCTAAATCAAACCCTAAAACATCTTCATTACCTTTTAAGGGATATACGTACTTTACTGGAAAGTAATTACTACGCGTACCTGCTGGTTGCCAAGCTCCATCCAGTGACTTTTCTTTTATATATAGAGGTTTGCCTGTGGCTGGATTTTCATGTGTTTCAAAATCTGCGAGTTTATTTGCTGGTATATAAGGTATCCATTCAAAAGCCAGAATTTCTTGGCTGTAGCCCAACTGCTTTGAAGTAAATTGTTTAAACTCTTTAAAATCCACGTCACTACTACTAGCAAAATATGTAGCTAATAAGCCTAAATGAGCAGTAATACCATCGAGCTTTTGGCTTATAGCATTTTGCACAGAAAGTATTTTGGCTTCTTGCTTTTGAATATCTTTTTCTTTTTTAACACTAGCAGCGCCATAAAAACTAACGCTGATCAGTATGTAAATTAATAGCGAGGGTAAAATTACCAGCATACGGTGGCGTACTTGTGTGTAATTAAAAGCGGCGAGTACTAAAGGTGTAAATATAAGTACGCCAATACTGTCGCCAATCCACCATGCTATAAAGTTATCAAAAATAGCATTGGTCGGAATCACATTATTCAATGCTAATAAACTTGTTCCTACACCTGCAGCAATAACACAACATATTGGCCCCGCTACTATTAAGCTTTGAACACTGTGTTTTAAAGAAGATAAATCCAACGGCGCTTTTATAACATTCACTATAATTTGTCGGCCAATCCAAGCCTGTAAAACAGAGGCTAAAGTAATGCCTATAGCTTGTAAAAGCACAATAAAATGAAAAATATCTACGGTGCGTTCAAGGTGAATTAAGTTAGTACAAAAAGCCCCAATAATAAGGCCAATAAATGACTTACGTCCCCAAATTAAAAAGCTCGCTAAAGCAATTCCTGAGGGCGGCCAGGAGGCGACCGCATAGCCATCTACAGAAAGAAGTGAGTTGCTAAAGTATCCTGTAAAGAAGTAAGCACAAGCCAAGCTAAGGGTTAATATTAAAAACTTTCTCAAAGCTTGTGCTCCTGAACTACAAAAAATGCTAAGTAGTTATAGTGTAGTCATTTATTGATATAAAACGAGCGCCTTTTCTGCCTGTGCACTATTTTTATAACTCAACACAGCTTGTTCAGAGAACTGTTTTTTATTTTCACTATTCAGTGCTTTATCAAAAATTCTAGCTGCTAAGTCATAATCACCCTTAGCATTAGCAAGGCAAGCTAGCGCAAGTAATAGTGAATTATTTGAATCATCCTTCTTAAGCCGTTCTTGAATGCTTATTTGCAACTTAGCTGCATCGGCTGCTGTTGCTTTACTTAATATATTGGCAAGCTCTAAGTGTTGCTCATTGTGCTTAACCATTTTAATTAAGTCACTTTCAATAACAGCCAATTGACCTGCTTGCGCCATTTGCATTAAAAATGCGGTGTGGGCATGAGCTTGCAGCTTTTTAGGCAGCTGTTTATATTTTTCACTCAGCTTGTCTGCATCCAACGCACTAAAATAAGCACTAAATAACTGCGTCCACTGTGCATCAGTAAGTGCTTTTTTGCGCAGTAAACGCGGCAAAAAGTCTTCCAGCGCACTAAAGTGTTGTTGCTGTACTAATACTTCTGCATAAAGTTTTAACTCAAGTGCGGTGGCTTTTTTAGCTTCTGCGCTAATACGCATTTGTGATTCAATCGCGCTACTATCGCCACTTGCCAACCATAGCTTTGCTACTTTTAATTGATGCTCTGGGCTTATTTCAAATAAACGCTCAAGTGCTTTATCTGTTTGATTATTAGCAAGCGCTGCTTTTGCAAGTAATGCTAAGCGAATATCTTCAAACTTATCTGGTACGCTATTACCCGATAAAGCCTGTTCTACGTGCTCGTAATCATCATTAATAGCACTCCAAAGAGCCTGCTCAATAGCTGCTTGTTTGCGCTCTTGGCTACGTGCAAAAAAGCCATGCTTAGTATTATGATAAATCGATAATAAATAACGAATTAACTTATATGTTAAATATAAAACAACAGAGGTAATGACTGCCATTATACAAAAAGATACTATCGTGCCTTCTATCGTCGTATTGTTAAATGAAATAAGTACATAACCTTTTTCATCTAGAACGAATGGAGTAACCGCTAGTACAACAACAATAGCTACAATTAAAATAATTAGCCCTATCATTGCGCCCACTCCTTAACCTTTTGTGTACTGTTTAAGGTTACTTTTGGATTAAAGTTAAGCTGCTCTTTTTCAAGTTTAGACAACGCTTTAAGTACCGTTTTAGTTGTATCATCGTCTTGCTTAAAGTACTCACCAACTAAACGTTTTGCTTCACTTAAGGCGCTAAAGAAAATACTCGCCTGCTTACTCATAAGTGCATCTTGTGCCTGAGTTATATTAAGCTTGATTCGTTGATTTATTAAATGGCGCTCTTGATCCGTAAGTAATGGCTCAATGGAAACACCCTCGTGCTGACGAATAGTAATAAAGCTATCCACAATTTTATTCCAGCTATTACTCAAGTTTTGCTGCCAATCACTCACATCACCACTTAAAGCATTTTCATCTATTGCAGCTGCTTCTTCTGGTAAATTAACTGCATTAAAAACTAAGTCGTCAATACTGCTTAGTACACTGTTTAGCTGTAAATAAATAGCCTCTGTTGCAACAGGTTTAAGGCTATCAAGTGTTTGTATATCTTGCATAATCGCTTGGCGAACTTCAACTGTTCCTGGATGCTCACTAAGTAATCCATCTAAGCGCTTTAAAACAGCACTAGTGCCTTGGTAGTCTTTTTCAGCCCATAGTTTAAACTCAGCCATACGCTGTAAGCTGGTTACTTCTTGCGGGTTTAACGATGAGCCTTGTTGCTGCGCCTTTTGCAAAGCCGCTTTTAGTTCTTGCTGATTTTGAACTGCACTTTCATTTAGGGCTGCGGCAACTTTTTCTTCACTATTAAACAGCGCTTGTTGCAAATTAGATTGCGCCGATTTAAGTGCTTGCAGCTCCTGGGTGAGTAACTTATTTTGCTCGCTTAACTCATTAACGGCTAGGTTTTGCGCCTTACCAGCATTTAATTTTTGATAAAACTCGTATCCAACACCAGAGGCCACAATTAACGAAATAAGAAGCGCAAGTACTGCAACCTTACTTATTTTTTGTTTACTTTTGTCTGCCGTATTTTTTGTAGCTGTAGGCTCTTGCTTAGTTGATTTAGCAGAGGTCGTGTTAGCTATTGTTGGTGTGGCTTTTTCTGCCGTTACTGGCTTTGACTGTTCGCTCATGTTGCTACCTTGCTGATTTATGCAGGTAAACATAGCATTATCGCTAGCCCCTGCTGCAATGTGTATATTAGCCGAACTTACCTGTTGCAGCTTTAAATAAGCGGCTATACGCTCGCTAGCAACATAAAATCGGCACTGTTGTAACCATTGTAGTTGGTCTGCAGTAAGGCTTTTAAATATAGCATCAACTGCTGCATTACTTGTTATGACTATACCGTGTACATTCTGGCTTTTCCAGTGGTCTGTCCAGTTAGAGGTGATACTCTCTGTCGGTTCACGTTTGTACACAACACAATTATTCAAAAAAGCACCGCGCTCTTTGAGCGTTTTAGCTAACTCAGGGCGGCCACTTTGGCCCTTAACTAATACTATATTACAGCCATCCACCTCGGCGAGTGATTTAAGCGCAAGTAACCCTTCTGAATCATACTGCTTTGGTACTGCTGCGCGCACACCAAATTGCTCATATATAACATCGGCTGTTTGTTGTCCAACCGCATAAAACTGCGCTTTGGTATTTATATCTGGTTTTAATTGCGAAAGTGCACTGACTGCATCTTGCGATATAAATATTATTTTATCTGCATTTAATAGCGGACTAAGCTCAGTGCTGGAGGGTGTTAAATGCGTTATTTTTAATACCGGAAATAAAGACGCCTGATAACCCGCTTGCTCAAGTTGCTGTGCAAGGGCTGCGCCTTTTCCTTCGGGCCGAGTTATCAGAATATGTGTCATTTATGCGTCTCTATAAACTTCAACTAATATTTTGTCTGCACCTTGAGCTAGTAATTTTTTAGCAAGCTCAATACCTAGTTTTTCTGCGTCATTTACATGGCCTGTTACTTCGTCACGTAAAATTTCGCTGCCATCAACAGCACCAACTAAACCACGTAAATGCACTTGTTCGCCATCAACCAATGCATAAGCACCAATAGGAACTTGGCAACCACCTTCTAAATAGCGATTCATCGAACGCTCTGCGTTTACGCGAATACGTGTTTGTGTATGCTCAAGTGGTGCAAGTAATGCTTTGGTTACTTCATCATCAATACGACATTCAATACCTACAGCGCCTTGACCATTTGCTGGTAATGACACTTCTGGCTCAATGTAGTCAGCAATACGCGACTCCATTTCTAAACGAATAAGCCCTGCAGCCGCTAAAATAATAGCATCATATTGGCCGTCATCTAATTTACCTAAACGCGTATTTACATTGCCGCGTAAATCACGAATATCTAAATCAGGGCGAAGTGCCTTAATTTGGCACTGACGGCGTAGGCTCGAAGTACCAACAATAGCGCCTTGTGGTAGCTCACTTAAATTAGCAAAATTGTTTGATACAAACGCATCGCGTGGATCCTCACGCTCACAAATAGTATGCAGTGCTAGCCCTTGAGGAAACTCTACTGGCACATCTTTCATAGAATGTACGGCAATGTCAGCTCGGCCATCTAGCATGGCTTGCTCTAGTTCTTTAACAAATAAGCCTTTACCACCAATTTTGGCCAATGGCGTATCTAAAATTATATCCCCTTGCGTCGACATTGGGACTAATTCTACGCGCACATCTGCATGAAAACGCTCAAGCTCTGCTTTTACAAATTCGGCCTGCCAAAGTGCTAGAGCGCTTTTGCGCGTTGCGATGCGTACTAATTTTGTTTTTTCTGTCATAGGGGTATCCAATTAATTACTGCGTTTAGCCAGTTTTAGTCAGCTAAAATTCTAAATTCTTTTTGGGCAATTAAATTACCTTGCTCATCAACTACATCAACACGCCAATGACCTGTTTGTGTGTTCATTATATTTTTTGTTGAGTACGTTCTGTAACGAGGCGAAGTAACATTAAGTGTAATTTCAGCCATCGTTTCACCTTCAAACGACCAAACATGCTTAACTTGCTGGCCTTGAAGGTTTTTAATCTCGCTAAAAAACGATAACCCTTCCTCAAACTGGCTTAACCTAATATCAGCAGCAAACACATTAGTAGGCTCACGCTTACTTACTTTACGAGTAAGTACCGCGCGACTAATTTTACCCGTGTCTATTTGCGCCCCCAATGCCACACTTGCCACATGTGCTGTAGAGGAAAAACCTTCAGTGCCACTCAATGCGCCATCATCACTTTCTAACTCTAAAAGTAAGTCACTTTGACTTGCAGGCTCAGTTACGTTTTGGGCTTCTGCGGTTTCTTCTTGCACATCATTATCAAGGTTTGAGTTTAACTCTGTATTAATACTTTCGCTTTGATCAGTAACAATATCGTTGTTAGCCAACAAAGCCGGGGGATTATTTACAAGGTCTACTTCGGCAGGTGTATTACTTGAAATGCTTAGTTGAGTCTCATTTTGCTCAGCTAACAAAGGTTCAATACTCGCTTGAGTTATCTCTACAGACTCAGCAGGGGTATTGTTTCCTGATGATTGAGGCTCAACATCCATTACCTCATCGCTTGTTTGGTTTTCAGCGTTACTGCTGAAATTTAAGAATTGTTCCTGCTCATTTGGGTGCTCACCTTGCTCTGCATTAACAGAGGTGGTTAAGCCATAAACAACTGCTGCAGAGGTCATTAATACCAACATAGCAATACTCACAATACGACGCCAATTCCACTCGTAGCTTACCGTTGGTACGCTCTGTTGTAATTCGCGTTTAACATTTGCTTTTATAACTATTTTTTGACTCATATTGACCTCAGCGGTTCCAAAATTAGCTTAAACGAGCAATTAACCATTGGCGAATAGCTTGCAATTCTTCTGCGCAAACTTGATGAGCCATTGGATATTCTTGCCAGCTTACATCCATGTTATGTGCTGTTAATACTTCAAACGCATTTCTACCCGCACTGTGCGGTACAACGTTATCTTGGCTACCATGAGCCATAAATACGTTTAAATCAGTATGTTTTGCTTCATCAGCAAATTTGTGTGGCACACACATATAAGTAGAAAGCGCCATAACACCCCCAAGCTTTTGCTCAAAGCGCGGCGCTAAATGCAAAGACACAACACCACCTTGAGAAAAACCAGCTAAAATTATTTTATTAGCAGGAATGCCATTAGCAATTTCTTTATTAATTAACTCTTCTACCTTTGCAGCAGAATCTCTTACGCCTTGTTCATCGGCACGCTTATCTAATTCTATAGACTTAATATCGTACCAAGAGCGCATTTCCATGCCACCATTTATGGTGACCGGTTGCACTGGCGCATGCGGAAAAATAAACCGTATACCAAGCTCGCTTGGTAAATTTAGCTGTGGGGCTACTGGCGCAAAACCATCCCCAGAGTCACCTAAACCATGTAACCAAATAACCGTTGCTTTGTGTTCACTTTGGGCTGCATATTCTACAAATTCTAAACTCATAGTGATGATTGCCACTTAACTTCTTGGCCTGCTTGGCGAGTTGAGGCTTCATTTATAAACGCCCAAAATTCAGCGCCAGAGCGGTTATCAATCCATAACCCATCACGCATTTCAAAATGATGTCCGTTAAACTTAGTCGCAACCCATACTTGGTGAAGAGGTGCTTGCTTATTGATCACTATTTTACTTTTATCAGGAAAAATAATTTCTAAAATACCTTGTGCCGATTCATAATCTAAATCAGCTTCGCAATCATCAACCTGCTCTTCAATAGTGAACATAAGAGCTTCGGCTAATTGGTGATATTCGTGTTCAGTCATTGTTATTTCCTTTGCAGGCGAGCCGCCTAATATTGGGTACGTTTTAGCTTTAAATTAGCTTTAAAAATGTGCAGCTAGTGTAACAGGAATAAAATCATCCGCGAATAGCTGCATTTTTTAGATATTCTGTTACTCTGCGATTATAAAGCCAGCAACCGTATTAATCTAATGAAAGCGACACATACCTTACAATTAAAAAGACTATTAATAAGCACTGTACTGTTAAGCGCCTTAGCTGGCTGCGGACAAAGCGGTCCGTTATATTTACCAGAGCAAAAAACAGAGCAAAACCAACCTCAAAATACAGCTAAACCAGCCACTACCGCTGAGCAAGCTAAAACATCGCAAAGTCAGGAGCAATAAATGGATTATTTTAACTACAAAAACAACCAATTATTTGCCGAAGACGTCAGCGTAGCAAGCATAGCGCAGCAATACGGCACGCCGTGTTATGTATACTCGCGTGCTACATTTGAGCGCCATTACTTAGCATTTGCTAACGCCACTAAAAATCATAAAAGCTTGGTATGTTACGCTGTAAAAGCAAACTCAAATATTGCCGTACTTAATATATTAGCGCGCTTAGGATCGGGTTTCGATATTGTATCTAAAGGTGAACTAGCGCGTGTAATTAAAGCGGGAGGCGATGCTTCTAAAGTGGTTTTTTCAGGCGTGGCTAAAACGTCTGACGAAATAGCTTACGCATTAAAACTGGGCATTAAATGTTTTAATGTAGAGTCGGCGTCTGAGCTTGAGCGTATTTCTGAAGTGGCTTGCGAGCTTAACCTAGAAGCGCCTATTTCTATTCGCGTAAACCCAGACATAGATGCAAAGACACATCCGTATATTTCTACCGGTTTAAAAGAAAATAAATTTGGTATTGATATTCAAACAGCAGTGAGTGTTTATCAACAAGCAGCGGCTTTACCTGGTTTAAAAGTAATTGGTGTCGATTGCCATATTGGCTCTCAATTAACGCAAGTTAGACCTTTTTTAGAAGCCCTTGATAAATTAATGGCGCTTATTGATGAGCTAAAAACTAACGGTATTGAGCTAACTCATTTAGATATTGGCGGCGGTTTAGGTGTGCCATACGACAACGAGCAACCACCACACCCAAGTGAATATGCAGCGCAAGTTACCGAACGCTTAGCTAACTACAAACATCTTGAACTTATTTTTGAACCAGGGCGCGCTATTGCAGCTAACGCAGGTATTTTGGTCACTCAAGTTGAATTTATCAAACAAAACCAAGACAAGTTTTTTGCAATTGTAGATGCTGGTATGAACGATATGCTTCGCCCTGCGCTTTATCAAGCGTGGCAAAAAATTATTCCGGTATCCGTTCGCGACGACGAAACACCTACTCACAACTTTGATATTGTGGGTCCGGTGTGCGAAACCGGCGACTTTTTAGGAAAAGACCGCGAACTTGCACTCAAACAAGGCGATTTACTTGCACAACGAAGTGCGGGTGCATATGGCTTTACAATGAGCTCAAACTACAACTCGCGCCCGCGTGTTGCAGAAATTATGGTAGATGGTCAGCAGCATCACCTTATTCGTGAACGCGAAACTATTGAAAGCCTTTATCAAGGTGAGAAAGTTTTACCATAAACGTTTTTGTCTACTAGCTGCTCTGTGGCATGATTAGCACAGAGCAAAACCGAATTAGAGCGCTATGTTAGTTAATTTTTCCAAAATGCACGGCTTAGGTAACGACTTTGTTGTGATTGATAACATTACACAAAATGTTTTTTTGTCGCGAGACCAAATCAAAAAACTGGCAGATCGCCACTTTGGCATTGGCTTTGACCAATTGCTGATGGTTGAAGCACCATATTCACCTGATCTCGACTTTCATTATCGAATTTTTAATGCCGATGGTACCGAAGTAGAACAATGCGGTAACGGCGCACGCTGTTTTGCCCGCTTTGTACGCATGAAAGGCCTTACTAACAAGCACAAAATTAGTGTATCGACTAAGTCGGGCAACTTAACGCTCTACATAGAAAAAGACGGTCAAGTAACTGTTAACATGGGCCATCCTAATTTTGAGCCAAGTAAAATTCCGTTAAAAGCCAGCAAACGCGAGCTTACTTATATTATTAGAACGCAAGAACACACTGTATTTAGTGGCGCGGTATCTATGGGTAACCCGCATTGCGTGCTAGAGGTTGACGACGTAACCACCGCGCAAGTTGATATATTGGGTCCATTACTTGAAAACCATGAACGTTTTCCACAAAAAGCGAACATTGGCTTTATGCAGGTTGTATCGCAAGAACATATTAAATTAAGAGTGTGGGAGCGCGGCGTTAACGAAACCCTAGCCTGTGGCACAGGTGCATGTGCAGCGATGGTGATTGGTCATATGCAAAATAAACTATCAACAACCGTTCAAGTAGATTTGCCGGGCGGTACTTTGCAAGTGCGCTGGAGTGGTGAAGGTCACCCGGTACGCATGACTGGTCCCGCAGAGCATGTTTTCGACGGACAAGTAGCACTATGAGCGAGCTAAGTACAGAGCAGATTATTAATTACTTACAGCAACATCCTGACTTTTTAGTTCATCACCCCGAGCTACTCGCACAACTTGAGCTGCAACAGCAAGCTCAAGGTGCAACGTCACTAGTACATATTCAGCAACGTCAATTACGCGAGCACAACACGCTTTTAAAAAGCCAAATAGATGCTATGAGCAAGCATGCAACGCAAAACGAGCTCGTATATCGTTTGTTTAGCCAATGTCATCGCCAGCTTTGGAATCATGACGACTTTGACACTCTTGCAAATAATCTACGCAATATAATCTGCTCAAGTGAAGATGTTAACGACTGCAAATTAGTAAAATATAATCCCGAGTACGACGAGCTTATTGCGCATCGCCTTACCCATTCTGGGCATTATTTAGGGCGAATTAATAAACAAGAGCGCGAACAATTATTTAGTGAAGATACACAATCCGTCGCTATTTATTTAATTGGCGACACCAAGCACCCTATCGCTATTTTGGCGTTTGGTAGCAGTAACGTAAACCATTTTGAGCCCGCTCAAGATAATCTTTTTGTACTCGACTTTATAAACGCATTACATCTGCGGTTGCAAAAACTAGCATGAGTGACGATGCGCCTAATACCACTGAGTTAAGCGACAACTGGCGCACACCCATAACGCTATTTAGCGATTATTTAAAGTTTGAAAAACAATATTCAGCGCACACAGTTAACCAATACGTAAGCCAACTTGGCTTTGCTGCCCTTTATTTTAGCAAATTGTGTGACGACTGGTTTGGCGTGCAAGGCGAGCATATTCGCCGCTACAGCATGGCGCTGCGCTCAAAACAATTAAGTGGCCGTACAATTAGCTTAAAGCTCAGTTGTATTCGCAGCTTGTATAAGTTTTTAAAAGCAAAAAATATTGCCGAGCAATCGCACTACCATAATCCGGCAATAGGTATAAAAGGCCCTAAGTTTGCGAAGCCTCTACCTAAAAATCTCGATGTAGATCAAATGGCACGCTTACTCGAAATACCCGACGACGAACCTCTCGCAATTAGAGATAAAGCGATGATGGAGTTGATGTATTCATCAGGGCTGCGTATAAGCGAGTTAGTTGGCGCTAACATGCAAGATATTAGCGCTGCCAATGGCGAAATTTTAGTGCGTGGTAAAGGCAATAAAGAGCGGTTAATTCCGGTGGGTAAAAAAGCGTTAGACGCACTAAAAAAATGGCTCTCAATACGCCCTCAGTTTGCAAAGCCCGATGAAATAGCAGTATTTTTAAGTAGCCAAAAAAATCGTATTTCGATTCGCCAAGTGCGCCTACGCATGCAAGAGTGGGGAATAAAACAAGGCATTAGCTCGCAGGTTCACCCGCATAAGCTGCGCCACTCGTTTGCGTCACATATTTTAGAATCATCTGGTGATTTACGCGCCGTGCAAGAATTACTAGGGCATAGCAGTTTGTCGGCTACACAAGTGTATACGCATTTAGATTTTCAACATTTAGCCAAGGTGTACGACAACACTCACCCTCGCGCAAAAAAACGAACTGATTAGGAAAATAAATATGATCCGATTTAATCGTGCTATTAAGCCATTTTCTGTCATGAGCTTTGATTTAGACGACACGCTATACAGCAATCATCCTATTATAAAAGCAGCCGTTAAAGCCCAACAAAATTATTTAAACGCGCTACCGGGCTATCAAGAGCAAGGTCCAAAGTACTGGCAACTATGCCGTAACGAAGCCGTATTACAATCACCAGAACTTGCCGATAACGTCACTAAATGGCGCCAACATACACTGCGTTTAGCGCTTTCCAAGTTAAATTTAAACGTCGATGATGTAGAGCTTCATGCAAATGCCGCCTATAACGCCTTTGCCGATGCGCGCAGCAACATAGTCGTAAGCGATGACGTACTTAACTTACTAGATAACCTCGCCAAACACTTTACGCTTGTTGCAATTACTAACGGTAACGTTGAAATTGAACGCTTTAATTTACACAATAAATTTGAGCTAGTACTGCAAGCGGGTATGCATGGTAAAGCAAAACCGCACACCACTTTATTTGATAAAGCAGCCGCACATTTAAACGTTGCTAAAAGCGATATTTTACATATTGGTGATAGCCTAGATACCGACGTGCAAGGCGCAAATAATGCCGGTTGCCAATCGGTATGGTTAAACGACCAAGACGCTAATTATAGCTATAAAGGGCTGGCTGATATTGAAATAGCCAATATTCATGCATTAACGCACTTTATTAAATAATACCAATTGCATTAAATAAGAGGTAATAATGAGCCACTATGCCAAGCTAATCACCTTACTATTAATTGGCTCACTTAGCCTTAACGCTTATTTATTATGGCCGCAGCCCGCGTTAACTAAAGTACAAAAAACGCAAAGTACCCAGCAAAGTGTATTACCTAAACAACAAAATACGTTACTAAATACAGCAAAGCAGCAATTTAAACAACACCAATTTGAAGCCGCACTTAATAGCTATCAACAGTTAAAAAACAGCAATCCAGAAAGTGCAAAAAAACTTTATTCATCGTGGCTAGTACAGCTTAAAACATGGCTAAGTAGCAATTTATTACTCAGCGAGTCATTTCTCAATGCGCTATTAAATAACAGTCCTTATAACGTAGAATTACTTAACTTTCAGGTTGAGTATTTAATAAGTAGCGAGCAAACACAAAACGCCATTATTGCTTTATTTGAGTTGTTTCCGTTGCTATCTGCTGATCAGCAAAGCAATGCAAATACCCGCTTAAATACGCTCACTCAAAACGAATTACACACATTAACTGAGCAACAAAATTGGCAAGCTATTATTGAGCAAACACAAATTTGGCTTGATTATAAAAGCGATAACGCACAGTTTTTATACCCGCTTGCGTACGCCTACTATCAGCAAGGCGATTTAATTAGCGCACAAGCAACGCTTGATCGAATGCCAAACCAGCACAATCTAAAAAGCCAAGCACAAACACTGCAAGCGATGATCAATAAAGCACAATCGCAAGACGACTTCGTTGCTTTAACACCTTACGGCGCACATTACTTAATAAACACCGAAATAAATAATAATCTATCGACCGAACTAATGATTGATACTGGCGCAAGCGTGACCTCGCTACCTACAAGTATAATTGAGCAAATTTCGCCACAACCTTTATATTTAGGCGATGTAACGGTAAATACAGCTAACGGTCAAATTATTGTAAAGCGTTATCAAATTGAATCGTTTAAAGTGGGCTCGCAAATTATTTATGGTTTTGAAGTGTTGAGTATTGAAAACACCCGCGGGCAAGGTTTGCTAGGAATGAACTTTCTATCGCGATTTAAATTCAATATAAATCAGCAAACAGATGAGCTAGAGTTGAGCGCTAAATAATTAAAAAACCAAAGGTAACACATGACACTAAATGACTATTTAAAAACCCTTGCAGAAAACCCAAAAAGCATTCAATTTACCGATACAATGGCGGTGATTGAAGCAAATTACGACTTTACTGCATGTGGCTTTAATAACCATGGATTACTTAGCGCTGCGAGTGAGAACAACGGCTCGTGTAAAATTTTTGCGTTTGCTAAATTAAACGACTTAAGTAAACAAAATACGTTGGATTGTTTTGGTAAGTTTTACCGAGAAGACGTGCTGCAAAACCCTAAAGGGGATGATCACATGAACATTCGCACGTTTATGTTAGCACCAGAGGCAACACCTTTTTTAGGTGTTACCTTTGAAGGCGAGCCATTAAAAGAAAAATAGCCAGCAAAATTAAAGTGGCTTTTCCATAAAGTAACGCGTACCTGAGCGTGGGTAATTATTAAGTTGATACTTAACACTATAACCGCGCTTTTCATAAAAGGGTTTTGCTTGAAAATCAAGTGTATCAAGCTGAGCAGTTGTTGCACCTAATTCAATAGCAGCTTGCTCAAGTGCCGTTAGCAACTTACCTGCAAGCCCCTTACCTTGCGCACTATCGCTACACCAAAGCCAACTAACCATCAGCCAATTTCCAAACACACACCCACTAATACCGGCAACAAGCTCACCTTGCTCATCAGTAAATTTATAGCCTAATGGCACTCTTTGCGCATCAAAATGCTGGGCGTTAAATTCAACTATTTTACCACGTAGTATAGAGCTTAATACGTCGGAGTGATCTGCTTGTAATTGGTACATATTGCGCTTCTTAAAAAGCGAATGTTAGCAAACTCATACCATCAATACAGATTATTTTTACCAAAAGGTACTTCAAGCATATTGCTGCCGGTTTTTTCTGGCTGACCGCACATTTCGTCATAAGCACTAGTTTGCCTTAATATCATCTGTGCATATGCTATTTTGTCAAAACGCTTTTGAACATGCAGTGGGCTTAGCGCTCTTAAAAACTCACTGCTGTCTTCTGTTACATAATATTCAACGTTATTAATCATTACCGATACTTGATAAAGCGCCATATCTAACGAGTGAACAATGACTTTTTGTAGCGGCTCATGCTTCTTTAACTGTGAAAATTTAATACCCATAATTTTTGCCTTAATTAAATTTAACAGTATCGATACGCAGCTTTGCTATAATCGCGATCAAATTTTTATTAGCCGCTGGCGTCACACGTTATGATCACAAAAATCCGACTCGCTAAATATATTGCCCATGCAGGTATTTGCTCTCGTAAACAGGCATCGCGTTTAATTGATGAAGGTGTAGTGACTGTAAATAATCGCCCAGCAAATCATATAGATCACGTTGACGAGCAAGATATTGTAATAGTGAACGAAAAAGAAATTAAAGGTGCTGCCGATTTAGTTTATTTTGCGTACCACAAACCAGTAGGTATTGACTGCAAATTAAATATTGATGACCCTGCCAGCCTTATTCACCATTTGCCTACACTTACCCGTGTTTACCCTATTGGTCGATTAGATAAAGACTCTCGTGGTTTGCTTATTTTAACCAACGATGGGGATTTTTGTAATCAACTAATACATCCTGACTTCCATCAGCCTAAACATTATTTAGTCACCGTAAATAAGCCTTTAGACGATGCTTTTTGTAAAAAAATGGCTGCAGGCGTACCCGTTGATAAACACATAACCCTGCCTTGTGAGGTAAATAAAATAGCCAGTAATCAGTTTAGTATTGTTTTAAAACAAGGGCTAAACAGACAAATACGTAAAATGGCACATTACTGCGGATACAAAGTTATTGATTTATATAGAGCGCAATTTAGTGACCTTGCACTAGAAAGTTTAAACCTCCCTGAAGGGCAATATATCCGCATTAATAAAGCTGATATTTTAAAAGCCCACAGCTAACCTCCTGCCTATTAGGTAAAATAACACGCTAAAAAGTTAAAAAATAAACTTGCATTTATAGATTACAGGTGTAGTCTTCAATTAAAGATTACACTTGTAGGCAATAGCATGATTGAGTTATCAAAAGCAGAATTTGACGTGCTCGACGCACTTTGGATTAACTACCCCGCCACCGCGAGCCAAATAATTGAACGCTTAAGCGACGATAAGCAATGGCACGAAAAAACAATTAAAACCCTACTAGGTCGACTAGTAAAAAAAGGCGCACTTACATTTGAAAAAGAAGGTCGCCAATATATTTATACTCCCTGTATGGAGCGCGCCGACTACACCCTAAAAGAAAGCCAAAACTTTATTGAGCGATTTTTTAGTGGACGTATTGCGCCACTTGTGAGTGGCTTTGCTAAATCGGAGCAGCTTTCTCAGCAAGATATAAACGAGCTTAAAAAAGTTATAGATGACTGGGAAAAAAACCAAAAATAAGGGATTAACATGGCTATTCAAACTGGTTTTAATTGGTTGATTGAGCAGCAATTACTATTAAGCATTTTGTTTTGTGGATTTATTTTACTCGAGCGATTTGCTTTAAAAGCCCTTGGCTCGCAGTTTGTATATAAATTAGCATGGCTATTACCTGCGGCATTGGTGATTGCTAATTTACCAAATGCGATTAAACCACTGCAAAATAGCAATATTAGCCATTACTTAATCACCCCTAACCAGCCTTTTACACACGAAATGGGTATTAGCTGGGCGCTCATGTATGTACTTATTACCGCTGGGTTATTAATAGCTAGCTTTATTACGCATACCCGCTTTGTTAAAAGCCTGCAGTTAACTGAGTTAACCCAATTTGAAAGCACTCTTACCGCTGATGTTAAAACTTATACCAGCCAACATGTAGCCACGCCAATGGTGGTCGGTATTTTAAACAGCAAGCTGGTGTTACCGAGTAACTACAATACCCAGTTTGATAAAGCCACATTAGCGCTTATTTTAGAGCACGAAAACGTACACATAAAACGCAAAGACAACCTAACAAACGCACTTATATTACTACCTACTATTTTACTTTGGTTTAACCCACTAGCTTGGTTTTGTTACGCAAGCATGCGCCGACTACAAGAGTTGACTTGTGATGAACGGGTACTTGCCAATAAAACCACACAACAGCATATTTTATATAGCAAAGCCTTAATAAACTGCGCGGCAAATGCGCCCACAGGACTTATGGCTTATTCACACTACGGAGATAAAAAAACCATGTTACAACGACTAATTAATATAAAACACAGCGGGGAGCGTTCAAAGTTTGCTAAAGGTGGCTTATTACTTGTAGCCGCAAGCATGCTAAGCGGCTTAGCAATTGCAAAGCAACCAGAAGCAATGACTAAAGAGGATTACATTTCACCGACAATACGTATTGAACCTGCTTACCCAATACAAGCAGCTCAACAAGGGATCAGCGGCTCTGTTGTATTAAAATACGATATTGCAGCAAACGGTAAAACAAAAAACATTAGTGTTATTCAATCTAAACCTAAAGATATTTTTGATAAATCAGCGAAAGAGGCGCTAGCAAAATGGAAATATAAAGCATCAGATTCAGGTTTTGAAGATGTACTTGTACAACTAGATTTTGCGATTAATAGTGAAGTGGCGCCTACCGATTTAATTGAGCGAATTAAAGTATCGCATTAACGCCACGAGTTGTTCAAGACTACAAAGCAAGCGCCCTTTTAGGCTGCTTGCTTTGTGGTTTTAAAATATAAACCTACAAACTCACCACAATCATGGCAATGGCTGTACCCAAACCAATAAACCACACTAATGAGCGAATTATATCTAGGTTCATATAGTAAAATACGCAATACAAAATACGCGACACAATATGCGTAACCGCTAGCGTTTCGGTCACTGCACCTACAGAGTTAGTGCCCAGTACAACTGCAATAGCGACAGCAAAAACAGCAAGCGATTCAAAACAGTTTTGATGAGCAGCGAGCGCCCGTGCACCAAAGCCGGTTAATTTTGTTTGTTGCGCCCTTGGGTGTTTATTGTCGTATCGACCTAATTTTGCCATTGCTATAGCAACCGGCACTTTTGCAAAGTAAGGCATTAATACCGCAAGTAATGCACATACAACTAATGTTGTCATAATTTATCCTTTTGATGTTTCGGATAATTTAGCATAAGCATAATAAAAAAGCCGCCAGATACGTTTTATGACAAACTCTGGCGGCTAACAATAACATCAGACCTACTATAGCTAAATTTATCCTAAAACCCATGCGACATAATGTCGCAGATGATGAATATTCAACATCATAGTTAATGCATCGCTTTACTTCACAAAGCTTGTTAACTTTACTGCCTTACATTTTAACGATGACGACCATGACCTGGATATTTTTCACTTTTTTAGCCGCCTTCATGCAAGCATGGCGTAATGCCCTGCAAAGCAAATTAAGTAACGATGTGAGTGTGGCTGGCGTAACACTCTCTCGCTTTATTATCGCAGGCCCTATTGCTGGCGTGTATTTATATGGTTTGTATCAATATCAAGATACAGCCATGCCTACGTTTAATAATGCCTTTTGGGGATTTATTGTAGGCGCAAGTGTGATGCAAATACTTGCCACTGGTTTAATGGTTAAGTTATTTAAAATGAATAATTACGCCGTAGGTGCTGGTCTTGCCAAAAGCGAGGCGTTAGTAGCAGCCATTTTAGGTGTATTATTTTTTGGCTCGGCACTTTCTTTGCCCGGTTGGCTTGGTGTGTTTTTTGGCGCTATTGCCGTATTGCTACTCAGTGGCATAACAAGCGTTAAACACTTTAATGCTAAAACAGCATTACTAGGACTGGCTTGTGGTACTTGCTTTGCACTTACATCGCTGTGGGTACGAGAAGCGAGCTTAAATTCAGGATTATTATTTCCTCACTCAGCAGCTTGGGTTTTGCTGTTTGTAATTAGCTTACAAACACTAATACTACTGGGCTATTTATTATTAAAAGAGCCGCAAACACTTAGTAAACTTTGGCAATACAAAGGTACTACAGCCGCAATTAGTGTTTTTAGTTGTGTCGGTTCTATTGGCTGGTTTAGTGCAATGAGCTTACAGCACGTTGCTTACGTTAAAACACTTGGACAGGTTGAAGTGTTTTTTACCATGCTAATTGCCGTTCTTTGGTTAAAGCAGCCACTTAAGAAACAAGATACTGCTGGCTTAATACTCATAGCCATTGCCGCTGTTTTGGTTATGTTGCCGAATTAAGGGCATAAAAAAGCGCAGGCTTTTATACCTGCGCTGTTATAATTTTTATAGCTTTAAGAACTGGTTCTAAGAGCTGATTTTTAGTGTTATCACACCACTAATAATCATTAATACTCCCGCAATACGACCAAATGTAGCGGCATCGTTATAAAACAATATACCCACTAAAAACGTACCGGCGGCGCCAATACCTGTCCATACGGCGTATGAGGTACCCATTGATATTTGCCTTTGTGCAAGCCACAACATAAAACCACTAGCGACTAAGAATACCACCGCTATTGCTATACCTTGCCAGCGAGTATCAGCGTTTTGCGAAATTTTTAAGCCAATCGGCCAGCCAATTTCAAGTAACCCAGCAATAATTAAGTACACCCACGCCATTAAACGTCTCTCTTTTTAACAATCACTTCGTATAAATCTTCGCGGCGATCTTTTAAATTACGCACAGTGCCTTCGCTGTGAAGTATTTTAAGTTTATCCATATCAAGGTCACTAAATAGCAGCATTTCGGTGTTTGGTGTGGCTTCGTTAAGTGTTGCATCGTGCGGGAACGAAAAGTCCGATGGCGTTAATACCGCCGATTGTGAGTACTGCACATCAAGACTTTCTACCTCTGGTAAATTACCCACCGAACCTGCAATTACCACATAACATTCGTTTTCTATTGCACGCGCTTGTGCACAGTGGCGCACACGTAAATAACTGTTTTTAGTATCAGTCCAAAATGGCACAAACAGAATATCTAACCCTTGTTTGGCCAATATGCGTGAAAGCTCTGGAAACTCTACATCGTAACAAATTTGAATACCTACACGACCGGCATCGGTATCAAACACGGCAATTTTATCGCCGCCTTGAATAACCCAATCGTTTTGCTCATGCGGGGTTATGTGTATTTTACGTTGCTCGTCTATTTTACCGCTACGATGGCACAGGTAACTTACGTTATAAATTTTATCATCTTCGGCAAGTGGCATAGAGCCGGTAATAATATTGGCGTTGTATTCTATTGCCATACGCGACATGGCGTTTTTAAATGTCTCGGTGTATTCCGCTAAATAGCGAATCGCTTCTGTTTGATTACTTTGATTTCCTAGCCCCATTAGTGGCGCATTAAAAAACTCAGGGAATAGTATAAAGTCACTTTTGTAGTCAGATACGGTATCTACAAAGTATTCAACCTGCTTTAGCATTTCTTCAACCGATTCAACACAACGCATTTGCCATTGCACAGCACCTACTCGCACGATTGATTTAGTTGACTCAAGTACCGTGTCGGTTGGCTCATACATAATGTTATTCCACTCAAGTAGAGTGGCGTAACCAACAGACTCTTGATCCTCCGGTAAATACTTTTTAAGTAATCGTTTTACCTGAAAATCGTTAGATAACTGAAAACTTAAAATAGGATCGTATAATTCTTTTTGATCTACTTTTGCAATGTATTCCATTGGCGTCATTTCACTGCTGTGATTGTAATAACGCGGAATACGCCCACCAGCTAAAATAGCGCGTAAGTTATATTGGCGGCACAATTCTTTACGGGCGTCATAAAGGCGACGACCTAAACGCATGCCTCTGTGACTTTCGCTAATAGCAACATC
The DNA here is from genome assembly GCF_014164075.1 of Pseudoalteromonas sp. SG45-3. NCBI lineage: Bacteria > Pseudomonadati > Pseudomonadota > Gammaproteobacteria > Alteromonadales > Pseudoalteromonadaceae > Pseudoalteromonas > Pseudoalteromonas sp. SG45-3. The sequence goes on from NZ_JACJEN010000010.1 coordinate 45,782, forward strand.
TAAGCCGTATAGCGCATCGCCGTCGGTATCGCTAAATACACGGTCGTGACCGTCTGCAATATCTTCGTATGTATGCGGGTTTGAAAAACGCGTGTAATCAACCTGCACGCTTAATGCTAAGCCCACCAGCACGCCGTCATCCACAATACCTATTTGCCCTTCAGGAAACTGGTCTATTAATCTAAAAATGGTATGACTTGGCCACGCACCGCCTAAGTCGGGATACGCTTGATCCATCAAGGTTTTAATTTGCGGATATTGCTCTCTGGTTAAGTTACAAATTTCAAGATGGGTTTTTTCTGCCGACATACACAACTCCTTTGGGCATAAGAAAATAAAAGCCGAATGTACGTTAAAGTACACTCAGCTTTGTATCATGTTTTTTACGTTACGCGTACTACTTTAAGCTACGATAAAAAAGTGTGGTTACTTTCTCTTTTGGTAACCAGCCTGCGTATTCAAGATTCAGCTCAGCCAATGGATCGGCTTTAAGTACTTGCTCTAAGCTTGCATTATTTTGCATTGCTTTTAGCATTACGTCTTTCGCGTTTTGAACTAGCTTACCATACGCTATCAGTCCTGAACGGTCACTTACCTTGCCGTGTCCTGGTATTACTTTAGTGTTGTCGTCAATTTGATTAACTACATCGTTTACTGCCGCTAAAATACCATCAACGCTGCCGCCGCTATCTACATCAACAAACGGTAAGCTGCCAAAATTAAAGTAAATGTCGCCCATGTGCACTATGTTGTCGTTACTAAAAAAGATAACCGAATCGCCATCGGTGTGTGCATGTTCGTAATGCACTACATGGGCGTGTTCGTTATTAAAATGTAGTTTTAAGTCGTGACCAAAACTAATGCGCGGTAAAAAGTCTGACCCCTCCCCGTGCTGCTCTTCTAAACGTTTGTGTACATTGTCGTGCGCTATAACATGCGCACCCGCTTTAGCAAAGTTCTCGTTGCCACCGGTATGATCGCCATGATGGTGAGTATTAATGACAAACTCTGCACTGCCTGGTTTTAAATCGCTAATGGTTTTTTTAATATCATCTGAGAGCTTGGCAAACTGATCATCAATAATATAAATGCCATCATCACCTATACTTGCTGCAATATTACCGCCTTGCCCAAATAGTACGTATACATGCTCACTTAGCTTTTGTGCTGTTACTGGGCCATCATCTGCTTGCGCTGTAGTGCTTAGTAATAAACCTGTTATTAATGCGGGTAGTATTTTTTTCATTTTAGTTCTCTGTTGTTTTATTGGTAATTATATAGAACGTGTTTAGCTATACTTTAGTTCATCGTGTCGGCTTTATTACTATTTGATGTATTAATTCTTGAGGCAATAAAGGTGTATGCTTACCTTCAACGTAATCACTAAACCCCGCTCTGTAAAATTCAGAAAGAGGGTGCCCCGATTGCCCACCAGGAATAGCTAAAATTGCATGCTCTAAATGCCCAGGTTGAGCAATAAAACGCTGCGATGCGCCAAAACTACGCCCTTGTACGGCGGGCATATAACTATCTCCAAAACCCGCTGCTGTGGGCATATTTAATAACTTAGCAAGTAACGGCATTTGCTTTGCAAACGGATGCTCTATCACTAACTCATTTACCTTGCCCCACTGCCAGTTTTGTACATTATTACCAAACTGTTCTGTAAGCTTAGTAATAGTCTGGCTAAATGCTCCTTGTAGCTGCTCATCCCAGCTTTTAAATTGTGGGTTTATCCATGCGTCGGGCTTGTTGTTTATAAGCTGCCAAACAGCGGGCTCTAAATCTCGTTTTACGTATTTAAGTGTGCCTTGTTGTTTATTTAATTCATCTTCCATATTGCTAAATAAAATATTAATCACTTCATCGCGGTAGCGCTTAACTAAGGTATACCCTGTGGAAGTTGAACACGCACATTGCTGCCAGTTTTCAAGCGCTGTTATATATTGCTGATTTTTAGTTTGATCGGCTTTTAATTGCTTTAATAGCAGAGCATGCCAAGGCATTAAAAAGCGAGCTTGATTATCAAGTTGTAATGCGTAAAAGTCGCTCTCAGCAAATGTTTGTTTTTCAAATAATCTATCGCGAATTTGACTCGAACGTGCGCCGAGTGCATAACCACCATTACCAAAACGCGCGTCATCCTCAGCCGATACCACGCGAGAATTACCAGTCCATAATCGACCGCTTTGCGGGTTTTTAATAAAAGGGCGTTGTAGTTCATTTTGCTGCCAAAGCGCTGAGTAGTCATCGGCATTTACGCCAAGCTCACTTGGCGTTTTACGAGCAGGTATACCGCCCATGTTTTTCCACGCTGCGCTACCAAGGCTGTCTACCACCATAAGGTTTTGTACCGGAATGCCCACATCGCTTGCTACAGTAAGTGCATCATCTACTGTTTTGGCTTGCTCTAATTTTAATAACTGCATATTAACGGCATAAGGCTGATGGGCAGCCCAGCTCAACGCATAAGGTTTTTCGTTAATATATTTTACAGGTCCGTATTCACTGAGTATTAATGAATAGTTTTCAACCTCCCCATCGGGTAATGCAATAGGTTCATCAACTTGCCATGTTTTACTATCATCGTTTAATGCAATCCAATCGGCTGTATCTAAATAACCGTTAGTAAATCCCCATGCAACATTGTTGTTAGTGCCAACAACAATGGCAGGTGCGCCGGGCAGCGATACACCGGTCACCTGAGTCTGCTCACCACTGTGCATGTAATTTAATTGTGCCCTGTACCAAATTACAGGTACTGCCATCGATAAATGCATATCATCCGACACCATTCCAGCCCCTGTTTTAGTAAGCGCTCCTGTAACAGCCCAGTTATTACTGCCGCGCTCTTGGTTTGATTCAATACTTTTAACTATATGCTTTGTTTGAGTTGGAAAGGTAGGTATGCCGCCGTTATAAGGCGCTAATTTGCTGCCATCAAGCGCCGCTTGGTACTTACTCGGTTGCGTTAAAAAATCAACCATTTGCTTTGTGTACGCTTGCTCAATTTGAATAAGTGCTTGGTCGCGCTCAAATGTGGCGCTTTGTAAATCAAGGTACATGCTAAATATCACAAGTAGGCTGTCTTCACTTAGCCATGGCTTTTGTGCTGCACCGGTTAGTAAATATTCAAAGCTTGAATACCCTACTTGCGCTAAGCCTTCGTTTACACCTTGAGCGTAACTTTTAAGTAATTGCTTATCTGCCTCTGGCAGGGTTTGTAAAATAATTTGGCTACGTTTACGTAATTGATGAAAACGCATTTTTTTATCGAGCCCCAACGCTGCTTGGCCAAATAATTCACTTAACTCACCTGCGGCATTACGCCTTAGTAAATCCATTTGAAAAAATCGGTCTTGCCCATGCGCATAACCTAAACCATAGGCAGCGTCGTTTCGGCTATTGGCGTTTATTACTGCTTGCCCTAGTGCATCGCGCGAAATTTTTACAGGCTCTACTACCGCGTTACTGCGTCCGTTTCCATCAAGGGCGGGTAAACTTAAACTAAGTACCCCATAAACAACAGCGGTACTTGCCAGCCCTAATATCACAATTAATAACAACAAGCGTTTGATTACTTTAAACATCACCGTTTCCTTTGCACGTTTTGACCAAGCGTTAAGCACATATAATAACCACAGTTTTATTAAATAATAATGTTCTTGCTCGCAAAGGGTGAAATAAACATCAAAATCCACGATAATGTCAGCTCCACACATCGTGCAGAACTAGTTGAGATCAATATGACTGAAAAAACATTTATCAAAGGTAAAGACCGCGACCTAGAATCGTCAATCTCTACCATGCAAAACAAGCTTAAAGCCCTAAACATTAATGTTGAAGAAGCGCTTTGGCTTAACCCTGTAGCTAACTGTTATTCGGTTCATATAAAAGACAGCGACTGCGGTGTTATGTTTACCAATGGTAAAGGCGCAACCGACAAAGCATCTATTGCTTCAGCACTCGGTGAATACTTTGAACGCTTAAGCTGTAACTACTTTTTTGCAGACTTTTATCTAGGTGAAGAATTTGCTAATGGCGAGTTTACTCATTACCCAAGCGAAAAATGGTTTAAAGTTGAAGGCGATGAAGTGCCAGAGGGCATTATGGATGAAAGCTTATGGGATTACTTTGACCCAGAGCGCGAACTAAACGCATCACACCTTTTTGATTTTAACTCAGGCAATATCGATCGTGGTATTTGTACCCTGCCATACACACGCCAACGCGATAACCAAGACGTATACATTCCGGTAAACGTTATCGGTAATATTTTTGTATCTAACGGTATGAGCGCAGGTAACACCAAGTTTGAAGCTCGTGTACAAGGTTTATCAGAAGTATTTGAACGTGCTATTAAAAACCGCATCATCGCCGAAGGTATTTGTTTACCAATCGTGCCTGAAGATGTTGTTAAGCAATACCCTAAAATTCACGAAGCGTGTGAAGAACTTCGCAGCCATGGCTTTCATTTACGTATTGCCGATGCATCACTTGGGGGCAAATACCCTGTAATGAGCGTAACGCTTATTAACCCAACAGATGGCTCTGTATTTGCTTCTTTTGGTGCTCACCCATCATTTGAAGTTGCACTTGAGCGTACCGTGACTGAGTTACTACAAGGTCGACGTCTTGATCAGCTAGATGTATTCCAACCTGCAACATTTGATAACGATGAAGTAGCAACACCAGAGAACATTGAACTGCACTTTATTGATTCAAGCGGTTTGATTTCGCATGATTTTTTCCGTGCAAAACCTGATTTTGAATTTGTACACTGGGACTTTAGCGGAACAACTGAAGAAGAATATAACTTCTGTACTGACCTAATTCATAGCATGGATCATGATATCTACATCATGGATTACACGCACCTAAACGTATACGCGTGTCGTATTTTAGTACCAGGCATGTCTGACATTTACCCTGTTGATGAGCTTATTTGGCGTAACAACAACGAAGGCGCAAAATTTCGCGAAACATTCCTATCGCTTGATCAGTACGATGCAGAGCAATGGATGGAAATTTACGACAGCCTTGAAGAAGCAGGCCACAGCGATATTATCCGCGCCGCAGAATTTATTGGCCTTGCAACCGATGCCGACACACCATGGCACACTCTGCGTATAGGTGAGCTTAAAGCGCACCTATGTTTAGCTGCAGGCAGCGAAGAAGCCATTGATTGGGTTGACTGGATACTTCATACAGGCCAAGTAAACGAAGAGGCAATGCGCCACTTCCGCTGTTTAAAAGCAGTTCTTGAAATTAAATACGATGACGAGCGCGAATACGCAGATTACCAAGATGCACTAGGCTTAATGTTTGGTGCTAATAATGTAGCGCTGGCTATAGAAATTGCCGAAGGTAAAAAGCAGTTTAACGGTTTAACTTTCCCTGGTTTATCGCTTGAAGGCTTTAAAAAGCATGCGGCGCTACTTGATGGTTACCGCAAGCTACATGTAGCAAAGCAAAATCACTGGGCGCGTGAAGTTAGCGACTCGTAACTCGCTAAACTACTAATTATAAAAAATAAACGGCGCATTTGTTAATGCGCCGTTTTCATTTGTGTAATAAATTAGCTATAGTTAATTTGCCTAAATTAACGCCACGATGTAGCAAATGCCACCATCTACTAACAATAAAAAAACGAACGTTCATAACTTTAAGTTGACCTTTTGGTTATCGCTTACGCTAACTGTACTAGTTGGTATCGTACTTGATCGTATTAACTACAATCGTGTTAAAGATGCCCATCGCCTACAAATTCTTTCTGAAGTAAGTACATATCGAGCTCAATTAGAATCTATTTTAGTTTCTAATATCCAACTAGTTCGAGGCTTAGGTGTTGCCGTAGCAGCGCAGCCTGATTTACAGCAAACACAGTTTGAACAAATTGCCCAACCACTATTTAAAACCTCAAATGAGCTTCGCAATATTGGTGGCGCTCCCGATATGGTAATTCGTATGACTTACCCCTTAAAAGGTAATGAAAAAGCACTCGGTTTAAACTTTTTAGAAGAAAAAAACCAACGCGCTGATGCTATTAGAGCTCGCGATACAAATACCATTGTAATGGCTGGCCCATTAAAATTAATCCAAGGTGACATAGCACTTATAGCCCGCGTTCCTGTTTACATACCGCCAGAAAATCGCTTTTGGGGATTACTTTCAGTTGTTCTCAACATTGACAAAGTCTATGAAAATTCAGGTATTTATGAGCTAGAAAAAGAATACAACGTCGCTTTACAAGGCAGGCATGGACTTGGCAGCAAAGGGGAGTTTTTTTACGGTAATCAAAACATAATAGAGCAAGACCCCCTTGAGTTTACGTTAAGCTTTCAAGGTGGCAATTGGCAACTTTACGTAGCACCTAAAATAGGTTGGAGCCCACCAAATTCAGCTGTGTGGCCACTTAGGTTATCAATTATTATTATTTGCGGATTATTAATTTGGGCCTTTTTATTCTTTTTGAAAATGCTTAATCGTCAGCAACAAAACGAAAAAATGCTTGAAGCAATGAGTGATCTAGCCCAAATAGGCGCATGGTCATTTAACTTAGAAACGAAACAAGTATATTGGTCTGATATGACCAAAAAACTATTTAAATACCCATTAAATAGCCAACCAGAATGGCCTAAAGATTTAAATTACTTTAAACAAGGCACTAGCAGAGAAACAATTAAACCTTTAATTGAACGAGCCATAAAATATGGTGAAAGCTACGAAGTTGAATTAGAAGTAATGGATGAAGAAGGTGAATCTGTTTGGGTACTCGTACATGGTGAAGCAGAACGAAAAAATGGACGATGCACACGTATTTTTGGCTCATTACAGAATATTGATACCCGTAAAAAGATTGAATTAGAAAATAATAAAACAGCATTACACAACGAAATTTTAGCTTCCCTTACCGTTAATAAATTAATATTAACTGGGCAGCTGAGCCAATCGAAAGATATTATCACTGAAGCAATCTGCCAAGCATTTGATATTAAACGTGCCAGTATTTGGTTTTTTAATGAAGACAAATCCCAACTAAGCCCTTTTGCCATACATAGTAAACATTCGTCTAGTGATAAAATTGACTCTATTTGGCTAAGAAAAAATCTTCCCGGCTTTTTTAATGCAATAGATCACCAGCCTGTATTTAATGTGCCTGACGCCCAAGAACACCCAATACTCGAGCCAATTAAAGAACAGTATTTAATGACTCTCGAGATTAAATCAATGCTGTGCGTAATAATTCCTGCTGGAAGTGGCGCTATAGGAGTCGTCTGCGCAGAGCAATGTCAATCAAAACGCCACTGGTCTAAAAACGAAGAAAGCTTTTTAATTGCCGTTGCAGCGTTAATAGGCAGCTTGCACTCAAGCCAACAGCGAATTGAAACCGAACAAAAACTAGTTTCTGCCAAAGAAACCGCCGAACAAGCTGTTAAAGCTAAAAGTGAATTTTTAGCGAGTATGAGCCACGAAATTCGCACCCCAATGAACGGTGTTTTAGGGATGCTTAACATAATTAAGCAAACTCAATTGGACCTACAGCAAAAACATCATATAGAACTTGCTCAATCATCAGCTCAATCTTTGCTTAATATAATTAATGACATATTAGACTTTTCTAAAATTGAAGCCGGTAAGCTCGATATTGAAAACGTGCAATTTAATTTACCTCGGTTATTAGGCGAAGTGGTGGAATCCTTTGCTTTAAAGGTAGAACAAAACAATACAAAACTTATTCTAGATGCTACTCAAATAACTGTTAGCGAGATAATTAGTGACCCTAACCGCTTGCGCCAAATTTTAAATAACTTAATTGGCAACGCGGTTAAATTTACTATTGATGGCGAAGTAGTCATTACTGCCAGAATAGATGAAACAACGGATGGCTCGTTCCTTCAATGTTCGATTATTGATACTGGTATTGGTATTGACCCTAAAAAACAAGCGTCGTTATTTGACTCATTCACACAAGCCGATGCTTCAACAACACGCCAATTTGGGGGCACAGGGCTTGGCCTTGCCATAGTAAAACAATTGTGCGAACTGATGAACGGTGAAGTGAGTGTAAACAGTATGCAAGGTGAAGGAAGTACATTTTCTTTCACAGTACAAATACAACCGCGCTTAAGTAAAGAACAAGATTTACCGAGTCATTTAATTAAAAACAAACATATTTTAATTATTGATGAGTGCTCGTTAAATGCTAACACCGCTAATAAGCAGCTCACTGTTTGGGGTGCAAAAGTTAATTGTATACATAACTATCTTGAGGTTGATGATTACTTAAGTAATGTAACCACCCACCCTGGTGCTATTTTAGTTGATTACTACTTTTTTGAAAAAGCCCCACAAACGCATATCACCGCGCTCAAAAACTTTATAAATATGCATAGTTGCAAGTTAGTTATTATGGCGCCAATGAGTTATTCGTCTGAGGAGTCTAAAGTAGGTATGGAAGTCGACTGTATGATTTTCAAACCTCTCACACCGTCTGATTTGTTTGACTCACTTACAAACGATAAATACATTGAACAACAGCAGCAACAAGCACAGCTTCAAAACAAGCTAACTAAAGCGCCAGTACTGGATTCATCAGAACCACAACTATTGCTTGTTGAAGACAATAAAATAAACCAAGTGGTTGCCTCTGCGCTATTAAAGCAGGCGGGTGTTACTTTTGATATTGCCGAAAATGGCCTTGAGGCAATTGTAAAGCTCAATGCAAAACAAGGTAAACCATATAAGCTAGTTTTAATGGATTGCCAAATGCCCGAAATGGATGGCTACCAAGCCACTAAAGCCATTAGAGAAGGTGATGCAGGTAAAGATAATGAAAATATTACTATTATTGCGCTAACAGCCAATGCCATGCAGGGCGATAAAGAAAAATGCCTAGCTGCAGGCATGAACGACTATTTAAGTAAGCCTCTCGATTTAGCTGCATTACAACCAAAGCTTCAACAATGGCTTGGCATTCAATAAAGGTGTAAGCTAATAAAATACGCTTACTAATTTGAGATTATTTATGCAGTTATCAACAAATCAACAACGTATTCTTGGTTGCCTATTAGAAAAACAAAGCACGACGCCAGAGCATTATCCGCTATCGTTAAACGCTCTCGTGAACGCATGTAACCAAAAGTCTAATCGCGATCCTGTGTTAAGTCTTACAGATGAAGACGTGCAAAACGCACTTGATGAACTAATAGAAATGCGTTTGGTCACAATAGATGAAGGTCTTTCGGGTCGTGTAAATAAATACGATCACCGCTTTTGCAACACTGAATTTAGTAATCTGCAATTTTCTGCTCAGCAGCGTGCCATTGTTTGTTTATTACTTTTGCGTGGTGCTCAAACCCCTGGTGAATTAAGAACCCGCAGTGCTAGGCTTGCTGATTTTAATAACGCAAATGAAGTAGAGGCAGCGCTCAATAAACTGATTGAAAGCGAGTACGTCACGAAGCTAGAGCGTGAAGCTGGTAAACGTGACAGCCGATATATTCATTTATTTGGCGAACAACAAAATAATCCCGCCGATGCCTTTGTTGCGCTACCAAGCGAAGTAATTAAAGACAAAGAATTAAGCGATTTACTTGAAGAAGTAGAAAAATTAAAAGCAGAGCTTCGCCAAATAAAAGCTCATTTAAAACTTTAATTAACTAAAACTAAATCACATAATAAGTTTATTGCGTATCACATATTAAATTTTATAAGGAGCTGGCAATGCGCGCCGAAATTATGGCTGAAATGAAGGTTCAGCCAACGATTGATGTAAATGCTGAGATAACTCGCCGAGTTAATTTTATTAAAACACGTTTGGTAGCAGCTCACTCCCGCTCATTAGTACTGGGTATTAGCGGTGGTGTTGACTCATCAACCTGCGGCCGCTTATGTCAACTTGCTGTAAACGAGCTAAATAAAGAACACGATACTAACAAGTATCAGTTTATTGCAGTGCGCCTACCTTATGGTGTACAAGCTGACGAAGATGAAGCACAAATGGCGGTTGATTTTATTCAACCAAGTAAACGTATGACCGTAAACGTACAACCTGCGGCTGATACATTGCATGAGCAAGCGCTAGCTGCCGTAGTTGGCTGTGGTGAAGCACTGCCTGAGCAAGCTCAAATAGATTTTATTAAAGGTAATGTCAAAGCGCGTCAACGTATGGTTGCTCAGTACGAAATTGCAGGTTTTTGCCAAGGCTTAGTAGTGGGTACCGATCATAGTGCTGAAAACATTACTGGCTTTTATACTAAATTTGGTGACGGCGCGTGCGATTTAGCCCCTCTGTTTGGTTTATCAAAACGCCAAGTTCGTGCACTTGCTACTGCACTAGGTGCGCCAGCTTTATTGGTAGATAAAGCACCTACAGCTGATTTAGAAAGTGACCGCCCAGGTTTAACAGACGAAGAAGCGCTTGGTTTGAGCTATGAGCAAATTGATGACTTTTTAGAAGGTAAACCAGTGTCTGATGATGTTGAACAAAAGCTTGTAAGCATTTACACGCGTACACAACATAAACGTCAACCAATTCCGACAATTTACGATTAAGGTTTAGTAGCTAAAATAAAGCAATTAATGCCTTTGAGGATTAATTGCTTTTTTGATCGACAGATTAAGAAGCTGCGTATATTTTTATAAATTAACGCTTTGAATTTTATAATACCAATTGCATTAAATTAGTGAGCTGTTATAGCCCTATGAAATAGCGATAGAACGATAATATTTTTAATTATATTGGTATAACTACCCGCCAAAGAGAACACTGCCTTATATGACATCGCCCATTTTAATTACCGGCGCAGGCCAACGTATTGGTTTAGCACTCGCTCAGCATTATTTAGCCCAAGGGCAGAGTATTATTATCACGTATCGTACTCGTCACGCCGCTGTTGATAAATTAGAGCAACAAGGCGCTGTATGTATTTATGCCGATTTTAGTACCGATGACGGTATTAGTGCATTTATAAATACGCTTAAAGAGCATACAACATCGCTGCGCGCTGTTGTTCACAATGCATCAAGCTGGGACTGCGAAGCTAACAATCCTGACTTTGCAGCACTGTTTGATAATATGATGCGTATACATGCCAAAACACCGTATTTAATTAATTTAATGTGCGCAGAGCTGCTTTTAAACTATCAGCAAAATGAAAAAGTACCTGCCGATATAATACATCTTACTGATTATGTAGTTGAAACAGGCAGCCCTAAACACTTAGCTTATGCAGCAAGTAAAGCAGCACTCGACAACCTAACCAAATCGTTTAGCGCTAAATATGCGCCAAATATAAAAGTGAACTCGGTTGCTCCATCGCTCATTATTTTTAATGAACATGACGATGAGCAATATCGAGCTAAGACCCTTAAAAAATCATTAATGGGCATTGAACCCGGATGCCAAGAAATTATCAATAGCATTGATTTACTATTACAAAGCCACTACATCACAGGGCGCTCTTTGCCTATTGATGGCGGTCGTCATTTAAAGTAAATATAAATAAACTGAGATATTTATGCACAATGAATTAAAAGAAAGTTATGAAAAAATCATCACCGCTGTAGGTGAAGATGCTAACCGCGAAGGTTTACTTGATACGCCAAAACGTGCCGCAAAAGCAATGGAATATTTAACACAAGGGTATCGCCAAACGCTTGATGAGATAACCAATAAAGCAGTATTTACATCTGATGCTGACGATATGGTTTTAGTGCAAGACATAGAGCTTTACTCTATGTGTGAACATCATTTACTGCCTTTTATCGGTCGTTGCCATATTGCTTATATTCCAAACGGTAAAGTATTAGGCTTGTCTAAATTTGCACGTATTGTTGATATGTTTTCACGTCGCTTTCAAATTCAAGAGCAGTTAACGCATCAAATCGCTAAAGCAGTCGAAGAAGTTACTGGCGCTAAAGGCGTTGGCGTTATTGTTGAGGCAAAACACATGTGTATGATGATGCGTGGTGTAGAAAAGCAAAATTCAAGCATGCGTACATCAGTAATGTTAGGTAACTTTAGAAGCGATCCTAAAACACGTAACGAATTTTTGCAGCTTATAAAAGGTTAACCCTATGGCTAATGCAATTATTAACGTTACTAATTTACGCCTGCGTACATTTATTGGCTTTAACCCCGATGAGCGTGAAAAAAAGCAAGATGTAGTGATCAATCTAGAGATTCACTACCCTGCTGATGATGCGTGTAAAACGGATGAAGTTGACCAAGCACTTAATTACAAAGTGATCACCAAAGAAGTTATTAGCTTAGTAGAGCAAGGGCACTTTTTACTGCTCGAAAAATTAGTTGCTGAAATTCTTGCCGTTTGTCACGCGCACCCAAGCGTTCATTACGCTAAAGCACGTGTTGATAAACCACATGCACTGCGTTTTGCCGACTCAGTGTCGTTAACGCTTGATTGGGCTAAATAAGCACTTAAAAACTTATTTAAAAAAGCTTTTCGAATCCTACGGCAAGGGCGATAACCGCTAAATAGCGAGCGCCTTTGCCTAGTGTTACTAACAGTAAAAAGGTACTAAATCGTACTTTAAATATGCCTCCAATCACCGTTAATGGGTCCCCCACAACCGGCAACCAAGCAAATAACAAACTATACACTCCATATTTGTTAAATTGCTTTTGTGCGCTATCAAGCCCTTTTTGCGATACAGGAAACCATTTTTTATCTTTAAAACGCAGTACCTGCGTGCCTAACCAGTAATTAACACAGCTCCCTAACACATTTCCAAGTGTTGCTACGCACCACATAAGCCATAAATTAACTTTATCTTGAGTAATCATTCCCACCATTATCACCTCAGAAGAGCTAGGCAGTAATGTCGCAGATATAAATGCGCTAATAAATAACGTGAGATAAAGCATAATGCCCTTATGGCTAAACGTAAAAACCCAGCCTATAGCTGGGTTTATAATACCAATTTTATGAAAAACATGATCATTCTAGCGTATTAAATAACTCACTAACTACGTTAAAAATTATTTATATAGAACAACTATGTATCATAATTTTAGCCTTGTTATTGAGCTATTTTCTTATCGCTATAATAGGTCACTAATTTAATGCAATTGGTATAAAAATAAACTGTGTGTTTATTTTATCAAATTTAAACTAAACGGGTAATTAAACTCTTTACCTTCATTAGCTTTAATACTTGCCATTACAACCATTACAAACCCAAAAATTGCCACTATAGGTAGTAATATTAAGCCGATTGCTACAAACATCAGTACAAAACAAACTACATATGCAATTGCCATCGTTATTTGAAAGTTAAGCGCCTTTTTACCGTGCACGTCAACAATTGGCATTTCATCTCTTTTAATTAACCACACAATTAATGGCCCAATTATTGAGCCAAACGGCACAACAAACCCAGCAAGCGCACTTAAATGGCATAACATAGCCCACGTACGGTCATCTTTATTAACTGGTTCAACCTGTTGATTTTCTTCCATAACACTCTCCTTTTTGTTTTATGTATGTTGCCTCTTAACTAAACAAATGTCTACAAATCAACCAACGTATTTGTATTTAAAATCACAGCGTGAAATCTTGTGATAAAAAAGTGATAAGTTTGTGAGAGTTTCTGGAGACGATTATTCAATACTCAACTCGAATCATCACTTACAGGAAATAATAATGAAAACTTCTACATTAACAATCGCAATTCTTTTAGCGGCAGCTAGCCAATCGACTATGGCCGCAGAATTAGACCTAAAAGTAACTAACCTAACCAAAGGTATTCACTTTACTCCACTGTTAATTACAGCACACAACAGCGAAGACACACTGTTTGAAGTAGCAACGCAAGCATCTACAGCACTACAAACAATGGCTGAAGGCGGCAATATTGAAGAGTTAGTTGCACAAGCAACTGCTGCGGGTAGTGATATGGCTGCAAACCCAGCTGAAGGTTTACTTGCACCAGCCGCATCTACAACGGCAACACTGAGCACGACCGACGGTAATGAGTACCTATCTTTAACTGCAATGATGCTACCAACTAATGATGGCTTTATAGGCTTAAACAGTTGGAAAATACCAACAGAAGCGGGTACTTACACTATTAATTTAAATGCTTACGATGCAGGCACAGAACAAAACAATGAGCTTGTAGTTGAAGGCTCTGGCGCACCAGGTACTCCGGGTATTCCTGCTGCTCCAGGTGGCGACGCTGGCACTGGCGGTACAGGTGTATTAAGTGGTGATACAAATACTAACATTCATATTCACCCGGGTAGCTTAGGTGATGACGATTTAGAAGCGGGTAATAGCGATTTAAGTAATACAGTACACAGATGGTTAAACCCAGTAGCACAATTAACCGTTACAGTTAAGTAGGAGCATGATTATGTCATCTGCTAACAACCTTAAAAAAAGTCTACTAGTGCTTGCACTTGCAACCACACTTGCAGCGTGTAGCGATAATGATAACGACCCAGTTGTTGAAGAGCCGGTCGTTGTTGAGCCAATTGTTGTAGAACCTGTGATCAGTGAGTTTACTATTACTTTTAGTAACTTAACTGCAGGACAGCCTTTGTCACCACTCTCTGTCATTGCTTTTGAAGATGAAGCACCTTGGACCTTCGGTACAACAGCTTCTGTTGGCTTAGAAATGCTTGCAGAAAGCGGTGCAAATGAAGAATACCTCAGCTACGAAAGTGCACTTGCTGCAGTTTCAGCTGAAGGTGCTATTGGCCCTGGTGAAACCACCACAGTAATCATTACTGTTGAAGAGCAAGAAACGCTTAATTTGTCATTTGCTGCCATGCTTGGGAATACAAATGATGCTTTTACCGGTCTTAGTTCTTTAGATGTATCAACATTAGAAGTTGGCGGTTCGTTATCACGCACAACGACTGCTTATGATGCGGGTACGGAAGCAAATACAGAAACAGCTGAAACTGTGCCAGGTCCTGCCGCTAGCGGTGAAGGGTTTAACGAAATACGTGACGATACAGCCGATATAATAACGATGCATCCAGGCATTGTTTCAAATCAAGATGGATTATCTACATCAGCACTTGGTGTTGAACATAAGTTTGATAACCCAGTATCGAAAATAGTAATTACGCGCACGCAGTAACGTTCCAGCTTGTAATGGGGAAGTAAGGGAGCACGGATGCCCCCCTTTTTACGAGGTTATACATGCGTCACGAAAAAATATTAGTAGTAGAAGATGACAGAGAAATAGGTAAGTTAATTACCACGCAGCTAACGTCGCTTAACTTACATGTTGATCATGTTGTAAGCGCAGAACTAGCCTTAAAAAAAATAGCTAAGCATCCCTACGGACTTATTTTACTCGATATAAACTTACCCCAAATGGATGGTTTGAGCTTATGCCGAAAAATAAAAGAGCATTACCCTACTACCTCCGTTATTTTACTCACCGCGCTGAGTAGCGATATGGACAGAGTTATTGGCCTTGAAATGGGCGCCGATGATTATATTTGTAAACCCTTTTTTGCACGCGAATTACAAGCCAGAGTCAAAACCCAATTACGCCACAGAGCACAACTACTCGCAGGCCAAAACAACGACAACTCCCCCGTTGATAGCGAACAAACACTAAATGTAGGCTCACTCAATATAGAATTTAGTTCGCACCAAGTGTATTTAGGCAAGCAAGCCCTTAACCTTACCGCCACCGAATTTGATTTACTCGTTTACTTTGCACGCCATCCTAATCATGTTTTTAGCCGTCAGCAGTTACTCGATAAAGTATGGGGTTACCAACACAGTGGTTACGAGCACACGGTTAATTCACATATAAACCGCTTACGTGCCAAGCTAGAAGAACACCAACAAGCGCCTATCATCGAAACAGTTTGGGGGGTTGGTTACAGACTAAACCCTAGCCAACTCAATTAAGACACCTATTATGAAATTATCTTTGTATCAAAAATTAGCTATATCGCTAGTTGTCATTTTTTGTTTTATTTGCGCCCTAGTTTACGGCTGGAGCAAGCAACTGGAACTCACCTCAAAACATCATGCTGAGCAAAATTTACATTTGGCGCTTGCCGAGCATTTAGTACAAGATAACCCATTAATAAAAGAAGGTGTTTACGACTATAAAGCGCTTGAAAACCTCTTTCATACCTTGATGTTATTAGGCCCTGCGTTTGAATTTTATTTTGTAGACGAAACCGGAAAAATTCTTACTTACTCAGCAAAGCCGGGGAAAGTTAAACGCACGCATATTAGTTTAACGCCTTTAAAAAGGCTGATTAACGACCCAAGCGCTGCCCCTATTTATGGTGATAATCCTCGTAATAAAGAGCAACAAAAAATATTTTCAGCCGCGCCAGTATTTAATCAAGATAAGTTACAAGGTTATTTATATGTAATTATTGGTGGTGAGGCTTACGACACCTCACTAAGTACTGTAAAAAATAATGATAAGTTATGGCTAGCCGCTTTATGGCTTGGCTCTGCACTCGCATTTTTATTTATTGCGATGCTAATTTTGCTACGCTTTTTTACCAACCCAATTCAGCGCTTAGCACGTGATGTTAGCAATATTGAAGCCGCCAACTACAGCCTTACCGACACCAAGCTAAGTAACTATTCAACGCAAAAAAGTAACGAAGTGCATAGTTTAGGGCGAAGTATTCAAGCCATGCTTACCCGTATTAACGAGCAGTTTAAAGCACTTGAGCAAGGCGATAAGCAACGCAAAGAGTTACTGACTCACTTATCGCACGACCTACGTACACCACTTGCTTCACTGCAGGGGTTTTTAGAAGTTTTAAATCAGTCAGGTGAGCAATTAAGTCAAAAAGAACAACAAGAATACTTACAGGTATCGCTTAATAATTGTGGGCAATTAAAGCTACTCATAGAGCAAATATTTGAACTTGCTCACTTAGAAAATGGCGAAATAAGTATAAACAAAGAAACCTTTAATTTAGGTGAACTCATTTACGATTGCATGGCAAAATTTAGTTTAGCCGTTGATAAAAAAGGCATTAGTTTGTCGGTAGAACCTTCGATTTGTGACTTTCCTGTGGTTGCCGATATAGCTAAATTAGAGCGCGTGTTAAGTAACTTAATTGACAATGCAATTAGGCACACCCCTCGCGGTGGCAGCATTGCAGTACATGTAAAGCGCAGTGACGATAATCAACTATTTGTGCATGTATCAGACACAGGCGTAGGTATAAAAGAAGATGAGCTGAATGCTATTTTTGACCCGCACTACCAAGCAAGTAATTCTAATAAAGAAGGGCGCCAGCAAGGTGGTTTAGGATTGACCATTTGCAGAGGGTTATTAAAACTAATGGATAGTGAAATTTACGTACAAAGTGAAATTGGTAAAGGCACTATGTTTAGCTTTAATTTACCACAAAAAAAGGTGCTTTCTTAAAAAGCACCTTATTGAGTTAAATCTATTTAAATATAAAGAGTAACTACTTTTTAATACCCGCTAAATCAAGCATAAATGCATAGTTTAGCGCGGTATCTTCTAGGCGCTTAAAGCGACCCGATGCACCACCGTGCCCTGCTTCCATATCTATTTTAAACAGTAACTTATTGTCATCAGTTTTATAGTCACGCAGCTTAGCAACCCATTTTGCAGGCTCAAAGTATTGAACTTGTGAATCGTGCAAGCCAGTCGTTACTAACATATTAGGATATGCTTGCTTAGATACTTGGTCGTATGGCGAGTAAGATAGCATGTAATCGTAATACGCTTTTTCGTTCGGATTACCCCACTCACCGTATTCATTTGTTGTAAGCGGAATGCTCGCATCAAGCATAGTGGTTACTACGTCAACAAATGGTACCGCAGCAACCATGCCTTTATAAAGCTCAGGTGCTTGGTTTGCTACTGCGCCCATTAATAAGCCACCAGCACTGCCACCTAACGCAAATATTTCATCTTTTGCGCCATACTTTTGAGAAACCAATGCTTTAGTTACATCAACAAAGTCATTAAACGTATTCTTTTTAGTGAGTAGCTTGCCGTCTTCGTACCAAGGACGACCTAGCATTTGCGAGCCACGTACATGGGCAATTGTAAATACAAAGCCACGGTCAAGTAAACTCAAACGCGTGCTTGAAAAAGTAGGATCCATGGTTGCGCCATAAGAGCCGTAACCGTATTGCAGTAGCGGGTTAGTACCATCTTTTTTAAACGCGTCTTTACGGTAAACTAAGCTTACCGGTACTTTTATGCCATCACGTGCTGTTACAAAAATACGCTCTGAGGCGTAATTATCAGCATCAAAATCACCTAATACAGCTTGCTGTTTAAGTAGTTTTTTATCGCCAGTCGCTAAATCTACATCGTACGATGAGCTTGGTGTAGTCATGCTTGTGTAATAAACACGTAACGTGCTGCTATCTATATCGTTATTACCATAAGTACCAATTGTATAAGCGCTATCGTTAAAGCTCAGTGGTAACTCTTTACCTGTTTTTAAATCACGCGCAATCAACTTTGATTGGCCCATTTCACGCTCTTGGTAAACTAAGTAGTCATTAAATAAATCAATGCCTTCGAGTTTAATATCATCGCGCGCTGGGATCACACTTTGCCAATTTGCTTTGTCACCAGCTTTATCAATATCCACTTTCATCAGCTGAAAATTTACAGCATTTAAATTAGTGACAATGTAATAAGTATTCCCTAGCTTCGAAATTTCATATTCAAGCCCTGCTTCGCGCTCAATTAAGCGTTTAGGCATTGCCTTAGTATCATCAGCACTTAATACAGATACGCCTGATGCTGCTGTGCTGCTGTGCCAAATATAAATTTCTGACTCGTCTTTGCTTTTACTGATACCCATGTAATAACTGGTATCAGTTTCTTCGTAAATTAGCTCATCATCAGCTTGTGGTGTACCTAATGTATGACGATACACTTGGTAACCTAATAGAGTTTGTAAATCTTTTTTAATGTAGTAAACCGTTTTATTATCGTTTGCCCAAACTATACCGCCGTTGGTGCCCTCAAGTGTATCTTCGAGTAATTTACCGGTTGTTAAATCTTTTATTTTTATACTATAAATACGACGGCTAACAGTATCTTCGCCATAAGCCATTAAATTGCCATTCGGACTTACATTTAAGCCACTTACTGCATAATAATCATGGCCTTTCGCAAGCTCATTTACATCTAAAATAACTTGCTGATCCGTACCTGCAAAATCGCTGCTGCGTAAGTAAGTAGTGTACTCGTTATCGCCACGTGTTTGCGTTGAGTAAAAATAATCACCGTTTTTAACTGGGACCGAATCATCGTCTTTTTGAATACGCCCTTTTAGCTCTTCAAACAATTCACTTTGCAGCGTTTTAGTATGTGCAAGCATTGCATCTGTGTATGTATTTTCAGCTTCTAAATAGTTAATAACCTCTGGCGCTTTACGTTCGTCATCACGTAACCAATAGTAATTATCTACACGTGTGTCACCATGAATAGTCATCTCATGAGGCACTTTTTTTGCAACAGGGGCAATAGCTTGGGCTACTTGAACCGTTTTAACTTGTGTATTATTTTTTTTGGTTTCTTCAGGGGCTTGATTACAGCCACTTAAAATAGCTAGCGATAATGCAGCAAGTGCGAATGGAGTACGTTTCATCAGTCAAAGTCCTTGTTGTTTTTTTATTTTTTATTAAGTAATTAAATATACCTAAAAATAACCTGTGTTGTGATTTACTTTGTGAAGCTATGTAAAGTAAATCAACGTAATTCCTCTTTTCTTAATAAGCCTACATCAGGTACTCTGTAGATATATAAGTCATTTTCAAGCTCAACTGATTAAGGGTAGGAATGAATAACGAAGTAATAAATATTTTAACTATGGCTAAAGTAATACAAACAGCTGTAGCTCCTGTATTTTTAATAACCGGAATTGCAGCTACTTTAGGGGTTCTATCTAATCGTTTGGCACGAATTACCGATAGGGCACGTCAGCTAGAACGCAGACTAAAAGTAAGTACTGACGAGGACTTTAATAAATCACTCGCTACAGAGCTGCGCGCTCTTTTAAAGCGTTCTCGATGTATTCATATTGCTTTTAGTTTAAGTGTATTAAGCGCATTGCTTGTATGCGCTGTGGTTATGTTGTTATTTTTATCGCACATTCAATCTATAAACTTAGGCGTGACTATTGCTTGTTGTTTTGTAGCAGCAATGGCATTACTCATATGTGCATTTATGTCGTTACTTGGTGAGGTATTCTTAGCAACTAGAAGCATGCGTCGCGGGATGATATTTGCAGATATTGATATAAACGATTAAGTTTTAGTTAAATCTATCGTATTCACTTGAATAAATACGATGTTAGATACAAGATACCGAATTAAGAATTACAATTTTCAACAGGGGCAAACATGAAATTAAAAAAAGTATTAGCAACAATAGCGCTGGCAACGTGTGCATTTAGCGTATCGGCAAATTCTGCATTTAAAGAGCCAAGTGACGCGATTGAATACCGCCAAGCAGCGTTTTCAATGATCTCAGTACAAATTGGTGACATGGGCGCAATGCTAAAAGGTAAAGTACCTTTTGACGCAGAGCAATTTAAAAAGCGTGCTAACAACGCAGCTGCACTTTCAAAAATGCCATGGGAAGCGTTTTACGAAGGAACAGATAAAGGCGACACAGCTGCACTTGCTGCTGTTTGGTCTGAAAACGATACTTTTATGAAAAAAGCAACTGCATTCCAACAATACGCAGATGAGTTAGCAGCAGCGGCTCAATCAGGCGATAAGGCCGTAATTGGTAAAGCTTTTGGTGCATGGGCTAAAGGCTGTAAAGATTGCCATAAGCAATTTAAAGATTAATTATTGTTGTTTTAATACTTAATGTAGTAACAACAAATGATAAAAAGCACTGAATGGTTAATCATTCAGTGCTTTTTGTACCCGGCATTTAAGCCCGTATGTTATTTATTGAGCTAAACCTTCTGCGGGCGACGTTTAAATACAGTCCTAATCCCACCCAAAATGCGTGTAAACACCTTACCAATATCACTTAATATAATGTACAAGCATGGCACTAATATAAGTGTTATTAATGTTGCAAACATCACTGCAAAACCAAGCGCTACCGCCATAGGTATTACAAACTTAGCCTGCAGGCTTGTTTCAAACATAATGGGCAATACACCTGCAAATGTAGTAATTGAAGTAAGTAATATAGGTCTGAATCGAGCACAACCGGCATCTATTACAGCATTTTTAATACTAACACCTGTTTTACGGGCTTGATTCACATAATCGGTCATAACGAGTGAGTCGTTTATAACCACCCCTGCTGCTGCAATAATACCAAAGCCAGACATTAAAGTTATATCCAAACCAAACCAGTAATGCCCCCATATTGCTCCCGTTAAGCTAAATGGAATCACCGACATAACAATAAGTGGTTGCGCATAACTCTTAAGGGGTACGGCTAATAAAATATACACCAAAATCATACCGCCGAAGAAAAACATCTTCTGCTGATTAGCCTGATCTTGTTGCTCTTCAATGGCGCCACCTAGTTCTGACTTAACACTTGGATACTCTTCTTTAAGTTGTGGTAGTAGCTTTTCTTTAATTTGATCTACAACTTCGTTTGGCTCAATCACTTCTTCATCTATGTTTCCATAAACATACACAGTACGATAGCCCCCTTCCCGGCGGATATAACTAATGCCTGGTGTTTCAGTAAGTTCAACTACATCACCAAGCAGTACTTCACGGCCCTGCGGGGTAGTAACAACCGCATGCTTAAGTGACGAAAATGCCTCTCGAGTCAGTTTAGGGTAACGCACCATTACACGTACTTCCTCGCCTCGGCGAATAACACGTTGAGCCTCACCACCGTAAAAGCTTGCCCCAACTTGATTTGCAATAGAAGCTAAGTCTAAATCTAAATCGTAAGCGACCGGTTTTAGGCTCATTTGCACTTCTTTACTTGCAGGATCTATTGTTGAGCTAATATCAAACAAACCTTCTTGCTGTTGCAGCAACTCTATAAAACGACGTCCTGCATTATTTAATGTATCAATATCAGAGCCATATAATAAATAACCAAATTCGCCGTCACTGCTCCCTCCATTTACATCATCATAAATGGTTAATGATTTAACACCGGCAATATCGGGCATCGCCTCGCGCCAACGTCGTGATAATTCAAACGCGTTATAAGGCCTTATACTTTCATCAACAAGGGGAACAAGCACTTGTGCTTCAGTTCGCCCTTGGTTAAATACTAAAATATCTCTTATGAGTTTTTGACCATATTTGCGTTCGGTATCTTCATCAATCGCAATCACCATCGCTTCTATTTCACGAATAGCATTTATTGTTTGTATGTCTGATACATTGTCATTCATTTCTAGATTTATTTGCGGGTAGTCATGCGGGATCTTTGGCATAAACCCGGTACGAACTTGATTTGATGAGATTAAAGCAAAGGTTACGATTAATAGAGCAATAAATGAAAATAGCACTGACCAACGCCATTCAACACAACGTATAACAAAGCGTTTATATGGGCCATTTACAAAACCAAAAAATCGCGTATTAAACCGATCTCGCCAGCCCCCCTCTTTTATTGGTGAAAAATGAGTGTGAGCAATATGGGCAGGCAATATCAACTTTGATTCAATCAAACTAAATACCAAGCACAGCATTACCACCACAGCTATACCATAAAAGAAGGCACTTTCTGGGCCTGTAGATAACGTAAATGGAGCAAATACTGCAATGGTAGTTAGTACACCAAAAGTTGCAGGGGTTGCTACGCGTTTTGCGCCATTAACCACATTAACAACACCGCCGCCTTTTTTCTCTATTTCGGTGTAGGCACTTTCGCCTATGACAATGGCATCGTCCACCACAATCCCTAGCACCATAATAAAAGCAAAAAGTGATAAAATATTAATGGTTACACCAAACAGTGGCATCATCATCATTGCGCCCAAAAAGCACACTGGTAAACCAATCATTACCCATAATGCCAACTTAAAGCGTAAAAAGATTGATAGCATAATTGCAACCAAAACAGCACCCTGAATAAGGTTTGTAACCATCATGTCTAAGCGAGCATTTAAGTAGTACGTCATATCCATTAATGGCTCTAAGCGAACCCCCAGTGGTAGCTCTTTATTTTTTAATTCTATAAATGCTTTTACTGAATCAGCAACTGGGATAATACTTTGCTCTTCGGTCGCTTTCACCGATATATAAACCGCATTTTCACCATTGAATTTAAAGTAACGCTCACCTTCAGTGAACTGATCTTTAATCACGGCAATATCTTGCAGTAACACTTTAGCGCCATTAGCCCCTATTTTTACCGGTATTTGCCTAAATTCTTCACCAGAGTAAAACTGATTTTCGACGCGAACAGAAATAACACCTGCGTCTGTTTTTAGCTGCCCCGCCGAAAAGTTAGCTGAGTAACGACGCACTGCATTCATTACATCACTAAGGGTTAGGTTATATTGACGCAGCGTATCGGGTTCGATTTCAATTGCTATTTCATCAAGAGGAACATCGTTTACCACTAACGACACGTTAGATAGCTGTAGTAACTCATCCTCTATTTGGTTTGCTATAGGCTTAAGCTCAGTAAGCGGCAAGTCAGCAACGAGCGTCATACCTATAACATCTTGCCTAAACTCAACCTGACTTATGGTGACCGGTTCCATACCGGCAGGAAACGTTGCTATACCATCAACCCGTAACTTAACTTTATCGAGTATATCGGTCAGCTCTACATCAGTATTAATTTCAAGACTTGCTCTACCGCCATTTCTAAATGCCCTGTACACACCTTTTTTAATTTCGGTCACATCTTTTAGCGACTCTTCAATTTTTATAAGTATGCTTTCTTCTATTTCCTGAGGAGAGGCACCGGGGTAATTAGCCTCAATATTAATGTAGTTAATCTCTACATTAGGAAACATTTGGCGTTGGATATTTAGAAAACTAATAATTCCCATCACCACAATAAAAATCATCATTAGGTTGGCAGCAACGGAGTTATTAGCGAAGTAAGCAATAATACCGGTTTGTTTTTCAGCGTTAGGCGCTGTATTTGGTAGTTCAGTGTTACTCATAACTCAGCCTACCTTTATAATTTTTCAGTGGAAGCATTTTCAAGTGCCTCTGTATTTTTAGTATTTTGAAGGCCCGCAATTTTTACAGCCATGCCTTTTTGCGGATATTCTGGCAAAGTAATCACCAACTTATCATCTGTTTTCAAACCATCACTGATGTAAAAGTACTCACCCTCTTCACGAATAACTGTGACTTTGCGCGGCTCAAGTTGCTGCTCTTCATTAACGATCCATACGGTTTTGTTATTAACTAACTCTTGCGGTAAGCGGTAAATATTATTAAGCATTGCACCTGCAAAATTTACCTGTACGTAGCTACCAAACTTAATGGCTGGTTGTATATTCTTAAGACCGTATGGGTCTTCTATACGCACTACTAAACTGCTCATACGCGTAGCGTTATCAACAATCCCTAGGTCGCGGTCAATTACACCTTCACGGGTGAAGCTGTTTAGGCCTTTTTGAATAATCGTTGCGGTAATACCTTTAATACGCTCTGGCAAAAAAACGCTATCGAACCCTGCTATAGGAATAATCACTTCAGCGGTCTCAATATTATTGAGTTCAGCAACTTGCGAACCCATAGTGACAAATTGTCCAACACCTATATTTCGACTAATAACCAATGCGTCGTAAGGGGCTGTAACATCACAATTATCCAAATCACGTTGCGCGCGCTTTAATGCAGCTTGCGCCGACTTAACAGATGCTTGTGCACTGAGCACTTGAGGTTTACGTAAAAATAAATCTGTGCGCGCTTTACTCGGAAAGCGCTTGGCTTCGTCTTCGGCTACTTGAGCTTGAGCTTGTTCCTCTATTAAACCCGCTTGTGCGCGAGCAAGCTCGGCCTCTGCAACAAGTACTGCTGCTTCATAGTTGTCTTTTTCGATAGTGAATAAGGTTTCACCGCGAGCAACTATGCCACCGGCTACAAAATTAGGATGCCAACTTAACACCTCGCCCGACACCTGCGCCGAGAGCAGTGTATTTTCAAGAGGCTTTACTTCACCGTAGCTATTAATAATAACTTGGTGATCGTTTGCAATCACTGGCTCAACTTGCACTGTTGGACGAGTATCAATTACTTCTTTTTTTTCTGGATCTTTTGCAATGGCATTGATTCCCATAAAGCCAACAACACCAACAATGAGCGCCACAAATGGAAAAAACCATCTAAGTGAATTTGTTTGCATATCCTATTATCCCCAAAATTCTATTAACGCCATAATACCAGAGCCATATGAAACATTAAGGTGACATTTGTAAGCAACTGTTGCAAATACATATAAACCGCTGCTATTTAGGGCTATAGAATATAACTTCACATGCAGCTCACCTCATTCGTTATATTTTGTTACAAACTTTTATTCATTAATATCAGTTTATTAGTGTTAAACACTTAAATTTCATCGCGAAGATGTGCGAAATTAAATTAATTTACGTACAGTCCAATTAAATTAACAAATATTAAAAGTCTCAAAATGAAATTAACGAGCATCACCCTTGCGCTTAGCTTAGCGTTTGGCAGCCATGCATTTGCAGCCGATAAAAAAGACGAAAAAGAGTCAAAAACACTTAGCGAAATGATCAAAGGACAAACTGAATTTGCCGGTATATTTAGCCTTTATCAAGACGAAAAAACCGGTAAGCACCTTATGGTGATTAACGAATCTCAACTCAATACGCCGTTTGTGTATTTTGCGCACACTGTCGATGGCGTTACAGATGCAGGCCATTATCGTGGTTCTTACCGCGAAACTAAATTAATTGAATTTAGAAAATACTTTGACCGTATCGATATTATTAGCAAAACACCTCGCTACAAATTTGACGAAAGCAGTGCAATTTCAAAAGCGAGTGATGCCAATATTAGTGAAGCGGTACTTGCGAGCATTAAAATAGAAAAAGAAGAAGACGGTAAAATAGCATTTAATGTAAATAAGTTATTTTTAAGCGAAGCACTTCACAAAGTATCACCTACGCCAAATCCAGCAGATAAAAACGCTAAAAAACGCTTTAAAGTAGGTAAACTAGACGATAAAAAATCACGCATTATTAAACAGCGTCCATATCCTAATAACTTAGACGTAGTTGTTGATTACGTATTTACTAACCCAAGCCCAACGGTACGTGGCTCAAATGCAGTAAGCGATCCGCGTAGCGTATCGGTAAAAGTTCAGCACTCGTTTGTCGCTCTACCTAGCAATAACTACGCACCACGTATGGATGATGCGCGCATTGGTTATTTTACAAATCAATTTGATCAAATGACATCTACCGATTGGGCACCTTATCAAGATGTTATAAAACGCTGGGACTTACAAAAGAAAGACCCAAGTGCAGCGCTTTCAGAGCCAGTAAAACCAATTACTTGGTGGATAGAAAACACCACACCCATTGAATGGCGCGATACTATTCGTGACGCTGTTTTAACGTGGAATACCTCTTTTGAAAAAGCCGGCTTTAAAAATGCCTTAGAGGTAAAAGTACAACCAGACGATGCAGACTGGGATGCGGGCGATATCAATTACAACGTACTGCGTTGGACTTCGTCACCTAAGCCTCCATTTGGCGGATACGGGCCAGCACTTGCTAACCCATTAACAGGCGAAATACTGGGCTCAGACATTATGCTTGAGTTTGTATTTATGAAAAACCGCTGGATTTACGACACGCTTTTCACACAAGGAACAATGAGCCACGGTGAAACAACAAATACCGGCGAGCTAAATTGCTCTCTTGGGCATGAGATTCAACAAAATCTAATGCTTGCCAAAGGCCTTGCTAGCGGCGACAAAATTGAAGATAAAGAAATGCTTCGCCAAGGTCTAACGCAATTGGTACTTCACGAAGTTGGCCATACTTTAGGTCTTAACCATAATATGAAATCATCAATTTTGTGGGATGAAAAAGAAGTACACGATAAAAACAAAACCCAAGGCATAGTAACCGGTTCTGTTATGGATTATGCACCCGCTAACATTGCCCCAATTGGTATGCAGCAAGGTGATATTTTTCAAACAAAACCTGGTCCTTACGATGATTGGGCAATTAACTATGGCTACAGCGTAGCGCTTGCAGATGAAGCTGCTGAGCAAGCTCGACTTGAAAAAATACTTGCTCGTTCAAGTGAACATGCCCTTGCCTTTGGTAACGATGCAGACGATATGCGCGCACCAGGTCGCCATATCGATCCACGTGTAATGATTGGTGATTTGTCGTCAAACCCTGCTGCCTATGGCGCAGATCGTATGGCACTAATTAATAAACTATTTACTGAGCTAAAAGATAAAGCAACGGTTAAAGGTGAGTCTTACCAACAGCTTGTTACCTCTGCTAATAGCTTATTTGGTCAGTACCGAGCTCAAGCAGGTGTGGTTTCTCGCCAGATTGGTGGCGTATACGTTGAGCGCGCTGTAGTGGGTGATACAAATGCAGATAAACCATTTACACCGGTATCGCTTGAGCGTCAAACACAAGCAATGGATATACTAGCCAAGTTTGTATTTGCGCCAGATGTACTACAAAATATGCAACCTCTTTATAGCTACTTACAGCTGCAACGTCGTGGCTTTAATCACTACGGCAAAAATGAAGACCCTAAAGCACACCAAATGATTTTAGGAATGCAAAAGTCTGTACTTGCACAGCTATTACACCCAGCGGTATTACTGCGTATTTCTGACACAGCTCTGTACGGTAACGAATATAGCCTAACTCAGTTTATGGAAGATTTAACCGCCAGCATTTTCGTGAAAAGCAAAGACGCAAACTCTATTAGTCACAACTTACAAATTGAGTATGTTAACCAGTTAATTGCAATTGCTGGTCTTGGCAAAGCAAGCAAATACGATAACTTGGCTAAAACAGCAGCGTTATATCAGCTAACTCAAATAGCCGATACCAGTGTTGCTTGGGGTGCAGATACAGCAACTAAAGCGCATAAGAAATATATTGATCGCTTAATTGCAAAAGCGCTAGAAGCATAAAACCTCTATTAATTGAGTAAACCAAGGCCACGCACGATTTACGTGGCCTTTTTTATAACTTAATTCACAGTTTAAATATAAATAGTGCCTTTTAAATACCTTACAGCATGTCCGGTCAAAGTGACGGTTGTATCACCCACTTTGCAAATTAAATGCCCGCCTCTGCTTGAAGCCTGATAAGCACTTAACGTAGTTTTATCCAATTGCTGCGCCCAGTAAGGTGCCAAGCCAGTATGAATTGAGCCCGTTACATAATCTTCATCGCCACCGCTTGCAGGCCAAAAATAACGAGATATAAAATCGTAATCATCACTAGGTGCAGTGGCCACTACATCAAGTGGATAAAGCGTTTTTAAAAGCTCGGAGTTAGTTTTTAATTCAAGTATTTGATCGGCATTTTCATAAATAGCAAAGTAAGCTTGGCGATTTTTAAGCATTTTACTCGGTTGTATAGACAAGCCATCAAGCAATTGCTGCGGTACATTTTGTACCTCAATCGGTGCTTGCTTAGGAAAGGTCATTGCAAAGCTGCCATCAGCGTTTTTATTAACGATTAGCTCGCCCACCGCATCAGCAACAAAGCGAATTTTCGATATATTATGCTCTTCACATAAAACATAGGCAGCCGCAAGTGTGGCGTGACCACAAAAGTCGATTTCCATCAAAGGTGAAAACCAACGAATAACAAAACTTCCATCGTCTTGAAGGCAGGTAAAAGCAGTTTCAGATACGTTATTCTCAGCGCCAATCTTTAGCATTAAATCGTCACTTAACCACGATTCTAGTGGGATCACTGCCGCATAGTTACCTTTAAATAACTCATTCGTAAATGCATCAATTTGATGAATAGTTAATTGCATTGTTTAAACTTTGTAATGATTAATAGCTTAAAACTGCCATACCTAAACTAAATTAGCACTTTTATTTTTGCTTTAAGCCATTACAGGTCGCATTCTATAATATTGCATACAACCAAATTGCACAGCATTGGTAAGCAATAGCATAATAAACATAAGTAAGTGCGCCGTGCTTGGAGCCGCTGTTGTAAGCTCAACAACTAAGCCGCAAATACCAGCAATAAACTGCAAGCTAAAGTAGCGCGCGCTTAAATTACTCACATTACCCGTACGCAATGTTTTATAAGTTTGCGGCATAACACGTACCGAACTCATCACAAGACCAACATACGTTAAAGCGCTTAATACCGTTGCAGTATCAAGGCTTGAATTTAAAAGCAGTGAAAAAGGCAGTAACGAAAAACCTAGCATAGTAACCAGCTGTACACGTTCTCGTTTAGCTGCATTGAAACGTGCAAAAAAATATAAAATAAGCCCGCTTAACGCACCGGTTACAATAAATGGTAACGCAATATAATAGCGCTCAAAGAAAATATTGTAGGTTATAAAATAAAGGCTTTGTGCTAATCCAAATGTCATCATTAATAGTGACAAACCAGAGACACTACGATTTTTTCGAATTTTGTTTAGTAATGGTAAAAAACTAAAAACCAAAATAAAAGAAGACAATATAGGCAAATAATGCGCCAAAGCAACCTCGCTCGTTATATAAATGTTAATTAAAAACAGAAATAAAAACATTTAATAAACATCTGTTTTTAAAAGGCTTTTACTATGAGCGCGGCATTGTAGAGCCGCGTAAATTTAACTCAACTAAATAAGATATTCTTATTTTAGGTACTGGAAAGCTAGGTATACAAAAACCGTAGAATTAAGTTCACGGTTTACCTATTTAATAGAAAACCTACTCACAAGCTATTAAATGAAAATGATAGTTGTTATCATGCGCAAGTCATTAACTGCAATATATAAAACTATCTATGAGAAAAACTCTTTTTAAAATTCACAGTTGGATCGCTCTTATAGCTCTCATTCCCTTGATTGTTATTAGTATTACAGGGAGCGTATTAGTTTTTAAAAGTGAAATAGATGGCTTACTTATGCCAAGCAGTCACTATGTTGTAAAAGCACTGCCAGAGCGCATGCCAATCGACAAATTAATCGCAAAAACAGAGCTTGCTTACCCTGAGTATGTAGTAGGTAGTTGGGAGATATTTAACGATGATACTGCTGATCGGGTTTACTTAGTTAAACGCGGGACAGAGCAATGGTATAAGTTTCATTTAAACCAGTATACGGGTGACATTTTGTCAGAGCCTGTTGGTACCAGCCATTATTTTACTGATTGGTTTTTAGAACTGCATTACACCTTTTTACTTAACGACTTTAAAAACCTGCCAGGGCAAACAGGCACAGTACTAGGCTTCTTTTTTGCTCTGTTTTTATTGGTATTAGGTATTACAGGACTTATTATTTATCGTAAATTTTGGCAGCGCCTATTTAGTGTGCGCTGGCGTGCAACACTGCAAATTGTACTTAGCGACATTCATAAAATGACTGGGGTGATAGGGTCGCCCATCATTATTATTTTAGCTATTACAGGTGGCTACTTTAACTGGGCGGTGTGGTATCACGAAGTTATTGAACACGCTGAGGAAGAGCACTTTGTACTAACCAAAAACTTGCACAGTAGCGATATTTCGTTTCAACACATACTCGATGACAGTAAAAAGCAAATACCCACTTTTAATGGTACGTTTTTAGTTATGCCGCTCGAGCCTGACGAAAATATCACCTTATTCGGCGAAGTCGATACAAATAACCCGCTTGCGAGCGAATACGCTAATACGGTTAGCTACGATAAGCATACAGGCGAACATTTAACTAACTGGGATATTCGCGAAGTAGGCGTTGGCTGGCAAGTAATTGATAGCTTTAGAAAACTTCATTTTGGCTACTTTGCAGGGCTAATAAGTAAAATACTGTGGTGCGTAATTGGTTTGAGCCCAGTGTGGCTAGCAGGTACTGGTTTTTACTTGTGGTTTACCCGCCGTAAACGTAAAAAACAATCACAAAAAAATCGCTCAAGTAAACGCAGTACAGCAAGTGCTTGATTAAAAACCCACCACATTGTAATGTAAAATTTAACAATGGAGTGGGTTTATGATGTTTTATAAAATAGCAGTCTGTATTACTTTTTTATATTTAGTTGGATGTAACACAACCAAGGTTCAGCAAGTAGAACAACAAATAGAGCTTGAACAACTATTAAACCATTCTTTGTTTAATAAACTCGACACTCCTTCTGAGTACAGTATTTTCGAGCTGCCAAATGTTGAAAAAGAAAAATTTTTAGCCTATGCCGAAAAACAAAAACAGTCTGAAATCCGTCATGACCGCATTATTTACAACTACCTCGAAAGCAACTTAGCTAACTTTAAATACCACGGCGATACACTTACTTCAGCCCAAGCCTTAAAACTTTCGCAAGGCAACTGCATTAGCTTAGCTGTTTTAACACAAAGCTATGCACAAGCTCTCGGATTAGAAACGAGCTTTCAAGAAGTAACAAGTCAGCCTGTATACGCAAAAGAAAATAATGTTGTTTATGTAGCAAGCCACTTTAGAACAAGAGTATACGCCCCAAAAATAGAGAAAAAAGATTATAATATTGTTGAATTTTTCAGAGCGGGCACCTTAATCGACTACTTTCCTACCCGTCGCAGCTTTTATTCAAGCAGTGCAGATTATAACGATTTAGTTTCTAAGTTTTACAGTAATTTAGCTGCAACAGCGCTAGCAGACAAACAGCTGGATATTGCTTACTCACTTATTCTACAAGCAAACAAATACACTCCCAATGATCCTGAATTATTTAATATAGCGGGCGTTTTGCATCGTCGGGCAGGTGATTTACAAAGCGCTAAAAACATCTATCAAACAGCACTTAGTAATAATGAAATAAGTATTAATTTAATCAGCAACTATCAGCTTTTAGCTAAAAAATTAGGCGACAAAGAGCTTGTCAAAGAGCTCACTTCACAATTAGTTAATAAAGAAAAAGACCCATATGAATTACTAGTAATCGCTAAAAACAACTTACAAGCTGGCCATGCTCATCAGGCTAAAGCACACCTTGAGCAAGCTATTACTAAAGCGCCTTACATTGCTGAGTTATACTTGGAACTCGCAAAAGTTCGCTATCAACAAGGTAATATTAAACAAACACAAACCTTGCTTGAGAAAGCTATCGAACTAGAACGTGATAACCAAAAAATCGATGTATATCAAGCTAAGTTACTATCCTTGCAGATGGATAAGTAACTTAGCCAATTAATATTTATAGCGAATAATAAAAGCTCAGCCACGCTCGCATTTCATCCTCAAAACTGTCGCCTTCTACTCGCGACAGTCCCATATTAAATATTAAGTCATTTATACCAGCAGGCCCCATTCCAAAACTAAAATCACCTTGGTGTTTTATCCCGTAACTTTGTGCATATACGGTGCCGTCGAGTTGATGCTGCTTGTAATAAAGCCACGGCATGCCTTCTTTAAAGCTAAAGCCGCCACCGTAACCTTGATAGCGCTTTGCAGCTGCGCTATAAAAAGGCAGCTCAGATGAAAGTACATATTCACTATTTTGCTGCTGATTAATAAGATTTGAGCTAAAGCCACCTAATGCAAGGCTGCTGTCATCACGTTGTTTTTGAGAAAAATTTGCATAAAGAGGAATACCAAACGCTTTACCAAAAATTTTGGCGACTAAATCGTAACCTTGCCAACTATTACTTTTACTACTGCCATCGTACCAACTCGCATAAAGGCTTTGGCCTATCACAAAGTCTTGACGATCATATTGCCAACTTTGGGCAACGCCTAAACGCGTCCAATTTTTATGGCGTTGTTTATAATCAGTGTAATTGTAGGCAAGCTCCGGCGTTAAACTTAGCTGCCCAAATTTAACAGGGTAACTTATTGCAGCAAAACCACCACGGGCATCCATATCTGCATTTAGCCTTTGTTGATACTGGCGCGATGTATTTAAATTATAGTCAAACAGTGCAAGTTTCAGTTTTACATCAAGCGCATTATATTTTGCCTGCACATAACCACCGTGCAGTGCTCCATCGTGTAAATCAGTGCTATATCCCGCTTGCAAGTCGAGCTGTTTTAATAAATCGCTACTTTTAATGCTTAAATCT
This sequence comes from Pseudoalteromonas sp. SG45-3, assembly GCF_014164075.1. Taxonomy (NCBI): domain Bacteria; kingdom Pseudomonadati; phylum Pseudomonadota; class Gammaproteobacteria; order Alteromonadales; family Pseudoalteromonadaceae; genus Pseudoalteromonas; species Pseudoalteromonas sp. SG45-3. Next base: position 78,927 of record NZ_JACJEN010000010.1, read on the forward strand.
AACAAACTGGTAGAAGCCGAATAATACTGCGTCCCTAGTGCAAAAGTAGCGTGCTGCTCGAGCACGTTGTAATTTGTTTGCTGCGTTGTTTGATGCGTATATATTTTAGCTTTTGGAAGCGTATGTTCGTTTACAATGAGCAGCGGTGCTTTTTTATTAGCCGAAAATTCAGTAACTACAGTGCTGTTTATAGCTTTTGGCAATGTTTTTACATTTGGCCCATCTGCGGTTATCGAAAAATAGAGTAACGAGCCATCGGCCATTTCAATCGGGTGAGCAACGGCTTCCTGCCCCTGAGTTAACTTGCTGAGTGTTTTACTCTCTATGTTGTAGTTATAAATATCAGTAGCGCTATTTAAGCCTGCAACAAAGTAAAGTGACTCACCATTATGGCTAAAGCTAGGCTGACTTAAATATTGATACCCGTTTGGCATAGGTATTAATTGCTGCTTATTACTACCCACATCTTGTATATACAATTGCCAGTTTTCATTTAATGACGTTGATAAATAAGCTAATTTAGTTTCATCAGGACTGAGTATTGGGTAATCGTAAGTTGTCTCAAGGCTTTTTGTAAATAATGGTGTGGTGGTTTGCGTATTGAGATCAACCTTTACTAATTCAGAGTAGCCACCTCTTATTTGCTCGCCATACAAGGTATCACCGTTACTGGTTACGCTAAATCGTCGTATACCAGCAAGCTTGGTAAGCTGTGTAATATTTCCAGTGTCAGTGTTATAGCTAAATATGTCTGACACTTTATTATAAATACCCGACTCTTCATTGCTGTACGCATTAAAATATAACGTTGTGCTATTTACCCATTGCGGGTTTGCAATACCGGCTCGATTAATTTGATTAAGCACTTGTTTTTGTTCGCGCTTAAACACACTTGGCGCTGTATCGGGGATGTCTTGTGCATCGTTTTTGAGTAGCTCTTTTTGCGCTTTAGTAAACTCCTCTTGCGCCTTTATGTTGTCGTCCGTGCTATAAATTATAAGCTTGGTATTGCTCTCTTTGTCTCGCTCAACAATTGCAATTTTACTACCATCTTTTGAAAGTGCAGGGTTACTTGCATATAAGTTAAGTTCAAGCCAAAGTTCACTATTAAGTAACGGCTCTCCTTGTTCTATTTGCATTGCTTTATAGGTATATTCAGCTATAAATCGGCGATATAGCTTGGCTGCACTTTGCCCAAACACACCGCTAAATGCCTCATCAAAGTCACGCGTTTTTACGCCTTGCATTCGCGTCCAAACACTATCGAGTGTTTGCTCTGAATAGTTTTGCTCTAGCCAATTTAAAAAGCGACTACCCATTAAATACGCCATTGAGCCGCCCATAAAGCCCTGCTCGCCATTTAATTGCCCATAGGTTGGCAAAGCACCTTGCTGAGCAAATTCTCGCAGTATTGACTCTGAGTAGTTATCAAATAAACGCCCACGGCCCGTCATTTTAGACTCAATCAATGTGGCATAACCTTCGGCTACCCAGCGCGGTGTATCACTGTAAGTTAAGTCGTATAAATCCCATATGCCACGTACTTTTTGCTGCCAGTGATTGCGTGTAGGCTGTGCTAAATGCACTAAGTGAATATATTCATGCAGTACAAGTAACTGCTGCCAGCCAGCGCTGTTTGATATAACGGTGTCGGATTGTGGTGGGGTTGTAAAAAGTGCCATTACAGGATTATTTGAGGTAGGTAGCGCAAAGCCATTTGCCGCATTTAGGGGATCAAACACCACTACATCAACTGTTTTATCAAGTGTTCGGTTTTGCTGCTCAAGCACTTTGGTGCGTACTATTTCAAGCTCTGCTGCAGTTGATTTAGCAAAATCAGCATGCTCAACACTGTAGTGAATGTTGAAATGTTCGGTATGAATAGTTTGCCAATCGGCTGCAAAGATCGGTGCTGCTAGTAATAAAGCTGATGCGATAAGTGTTTTTTTCATGAGCGTCCCTAAAATAATTCCTTAATACCATCTAGGGTATTATTAAATGTCTTTCATGGGCAGTAAGAAAATGTAATAAAACATGTGAAAATGGGTATTTACACATGTTTTATTAGGGTATTTTACATCCAGCTGCGAGTATCTGACTCAATCTGCTTAATTGTAAAATCAATAATAAAGTCAGCATCTTGCTGCTTTATGTAGGGCATAAATACAAAGCCTGAAGCAAGTTGTATATACAGGCTTTTTAAGCCTGACTTTCTCATTAGGTACGTACTTATACTGCGCGCACTTTGCGCTTTATAAAGCTCAAAAACACGGTAATGAACGCCAATCATACCTTTGCGTACAACCATGTAAAATCGACCATTATCCTCATGCATGTAATAACCATAACGCTGATACGACAAAGTCACCAAGCCAGAAAACACCACTAAAACACCAAGGCTTATCAAAGTATTAATATCAGCAATAAAACAAAAGCCAAACACTAATACACTGGGTAACAGTGAATAAAAGCCTAAATTTTTATACAAAAGCGCTCGCTCTGCGCGCTTAAAAGCGAGTTTTTTACTATTAAACCACGGGTAAATCCATTGGCATACACTATCAACTTGTTCGCTATTTAATACAGGTAGTACTAACGTTTGTTTATTTTTTTTAGCCGCCACACCGGCTGCTATTCCGCCGCTACTTGCTTGTAAACACTCAACGGTAAATCGCTTTAGTAATCGCCCCATTAGGTTTTGTTTAATAACAATAGATTGCACCTTGTCCATGCTCATTGAAAGCTGATGGCGCTCTAACAAGCCAGCAATGCGTTTAAACTTTTGACCTTTAAAATAAAGCTCAAAATTATAAAAACGAATAAGCGACATAGTCACCGATAGCATTACAGCCACCACAACTAACAAACCAATTAAGGTGATCATCGCAAAGGTAGCTGCGCTGGCCAGCATACCAAGCTCTTGTTGATAAAAGCCTTCTACTTTCGCAATAATTTGCTTCTCTAAAAAATCAACAATTAGGTTTATAAAAGGGGCAAAAGCAGCGATTGCTAAAATAGCCATATTCGACATTAAACCAAATTTGGCTATTTCTTTATTGCTAATGCTTAGGCTGTTTTCGATAGTGTCTGTTTCGCTTTGTTCAGTATTTGGTGCTTCTTGCTGTTGCTGCGCTTTAAAATCAAATATTTGTTTACGCATTTGCTGTGCATAATCTTTAGTAACACCAGGTAAAACAACTTCTTGCGACACACTGCCAGCGGCATCAAAAATACAATTAACTAAGTTTACGGGGGTAAAATAAAACGGCTCGGCAATATTAACGTTTTGCACACGGCCAAATTTAAGCGTAAGTCGCTCTTTTTTAAATACACCTTTGTTAAGCAATATTTCGTTGTCGCTACTAATACTAAACTTAAAATTTAAATAATATAAAAATGAGTAAACAAGTAGCAAAATTAGTGCAATACCGCCTGCAACCTGCGCCCAGAACAATTTATTTTCTACTTGAGTAACAAACACGACTAGCATGGGCAGTAAGTTTAAAAGGCCATCTTTTACAAAGCGCACACTAAAGTGCACAACAAAATATAAAAGTGCCCAGGGCGATACTTTTTGCCAGTAAATAGGGCTGGCTTTATCTTCGATAGTTGTATTACTCATCGACTAAAGCTGCCTGAGTAGTTGCGTCGTCTTGGCGGTAGTTTTGTACAAATTGGCGCATATTTTTACAATCATCATGGGTTAGCCCACTAATTTGTAAATCGGCACTTACACCGCCAGCGCTAAATAATTTAATACTCGCAAGGCTAAGTTTTCGCTCTATTGGCCCTTGGTGTATTTCCATATGCTGTACACGCGCTAAAGGTAATACCGTCACTTGTTGCCAAATAACGCCTTTTTTAAAAGCAATGTCATGATCTCGCACTGCAAAACCTCGCAACCTCACACTTATTATGTTGTACGCCATAGATACGGCCACCAAAATTGGCATACCAATTAGCAAATACGTTTGTGCGTTATTAGCAAAGGCTTCATTAAAATAACAAACAGCAATAAGCGCTCCAATTAGCGGTACATAAAACAGAAGCGAGCTAAGTTGTGTATGTAATAAGGCTTTATCAGCCAATGGCTTAAAGCTAATATCACTATGCTTTGGTAAATCCATTATTTGTTGATTGTTAAACACTATTTGTCCCTATTTCTGCTTTTAATTATGACTAGCTTACCAACTAATGGTAGTTATTAAGGTGTGGCTTTGTTTTGGCTCAAGCGTTACTTTATCTGTCAGTACATTAGCGGCCTCTAGGCACAGCATTGTTTTATACTCATCGTCAGCAAAATTAGATAAGCGTTTTGATTTTTCTATCCATGGATTCCACAGCACACACGAACTTGAGTTTTCGCGGCTCACATTAATAACACCTTCTGGCGTATTAATGCTTTGCACTGTACTTGCTTGTGTATAAACCATATCGGTTTCGCGATTAAAGCTTACAACATCATTTTGTACAAATGGCCCTTCACTAAACTCAATATATTGCGCGCCTTGCAAACCATCTACATGGGTGTTTGTAATATCTGAGGTAGGAAAATAGGTATGCAGTGCTTGAGTAAAGCTAAATGGCACACTACCTAAGTTAGTGGTCGTTAAGCGAACCTGTAATTTATCACTTAATACAAACTCAACTTTTAATGCGCACTGATGCGGCCAATACGTTGTATTAACAAGTTTCATGGGGAGCTTTAAACTAACTGTAATTTGCTCATCAGATTCGTGTACTTCATCGGCTTGCCATACGCTTGTGCGCGCAAAACCGTGGGCAGGCCACCCATCATTAGCGTGTGTACCAAACCACGGCCAACAAATAGGAATACCGCCTCGAATACTCGCCCCTTCTTGATAGGTTTCCTCTTGTGAAACCCAAATAAGTGGCTTGTTATTTTTAGGGATAAACTCGGTAATTTGCCCACCTTGCAAAAATATTTTTGCGTCGCACTTTTCACTAGCTACTTTAATAAACTCAAGTCCGGATTCGCTTTGCTCAATGCTAACTGATGGCGATAATTTCATACCTTCCCCTATAATACTGATACTAAAGATTTTTAATGTTTACATCTAAACAATAATGCATGCTTAAAGTATACGCTATTGATATTAAATATTGATTGCTGAATTTGTTCATTGCCGATTAATACATATACAGTAAACTCACAAACAATTACTTTGTACTAACAGCTGTAAATGAATAATACTAAAGTCTATACAATAAGACTTGCCAATTATTCACAACATACGTACTGTGCGCAACTTAATGCACACAAGGTGCTAAGAAAATTTACCAATATTTAAACAATATAATTTTACATTAGTTACTGCTCTAACTATTAAAAACCAATAAAAGCGGGCTAAAGTACAATATATTATTTGAATTCAATTTATTTGATGTGTAACATTTCGCGATTACGGCAAACTACCGCCCCATCGACGAGATAAGCAAATGCAAAAATATGACGAGTTATTGATTTCTTTACGTAAAGTTATCCGCGCGATTGACTTACATTCTAAGCAGCTAAATAAAACTTCGGGTTTAACTGGCCCACAATTGCTTATAATGCAAGAAGTGCAAAAAACCGATGGAATAACGGCGAGCCGTATTGCTCAAAATGTAAATTTAAGCCCAGCAACGGTCACCAATATTCTCGACAGAATAGAAAGCAGAAACTTAGTAACACGCGTACGCAGTCAAATGGATAAACGCAGAGTGAGCTTATACCTCACCGATAAAGGAAAAGAGTTACTTGATAAAGCACCTCAGCCATTGCAAGAACACTTTATTGAAAAGTTTTCTGCACTTGCTGAATGGGAACAGAGCCTTTTACTCTCATCAATGCAGCGTGTAGCCGCAATGATGGATGCAGATAAATTAGATGCATCGCCCCTTCTAGAAGTTGGTGCGCTTACTCAAGCTCCTAAAGAATAAATAATAAAAAAAATACATAGTTTTTGTACTTACCCTAAACGTAAGGCGTTTTTTTACGTCTTGAATTTTTTATTTTTTAATCAAAATCTGAGCGGCAATTATGACTAAACTCTCAAAATTAACACTAGCACTAGTTCTAGGTGGTGTTACAAGTACTTCTTATGCGTCTGATGATCTAGACACGTTACAAAGCCAACTTAAGCAGTTAAAGCAACAAATGCAACTGCTTGAAAATAAGTTAGCTGATGAAAAAACAAAACAGCAAAAAATTAATGAGCTACACAAGCAAGAAGTTGCAAAAATTAGTAAAAAAGCTGATAACAAAGAAGTTGTTGCTGCCGCCGAATCTGAGAAAAAAGACGAAGGCGTTAAAATTGGTGGCGCAGTGCGTTTTAATTACAGCACTAATTCATACGATGAAGACACTCAAGATCGTAGCGGCGACTTAGACTTTGAAGTATTTCGCATTAACTTATCTGGCGAAATAAACGATATTTCTGTTAATGGTGATTTTCGCTTTTACGATTACATGACCATTGTTAAGTATGCATACTTAGGTTACGAATTTACTGATGGCTGGGAAGCACAAGCTGGTATTGCACCTGTCCCTTTTGGTAATGGCCCATACAACTCACACAGCTACTTTTTTAGCACTAACTACTATGTTGGCCTAGAAGACGACTTTGACTTGGGTGTAACAGTAAACCGTAAACTAAAAGATAACTGGAAACTAGACCTAGGCTTTTTCAAAAATGATGAAGTAGGCGGCGTTGATGGCAGCTCTGAAGTTAACGAGCGTTACTCTTTTGATATAGTTGGTAGCCGTGCAACAACCGAAGGCACATACGATGCACCTGGCTCTCGCCTTGGTGAATACAACACATTTGCAGCTCGTACAGTGTACCAAATTGAGCATGGCGAAAACGCTAAAACCGATGTGGGTTTATCACTATTAAGCGGTGGCTTACATGATGGTAACGACCGTGCAGGTAACTACGGCGCATGGGCGTTCCACGTAAACAGCCAAATAAATAACTGGAATATTCAATTTCAGCACGGTGAGTACGACTACGACCTAGACGACAACAGCAACCGCTTTGTTGTAGGTGCGTTTGACTACTACGACACCGTATCAAGCGAAGCTACCATGACTAACTTTAACGTAGCTTACGACCTATCGGTTGATTTAGGCCCTATAACAGGCGTACAGTTTTACAACGATTACGGGATCATTTATGACAAATCTGACGACAGTGCAGATACATGGATGAACGTAACAGGTATGAGCGTATCAGCAGGCCCGTTATTTACGTACTTTGACTTTATTCAAGCACGTAACCAGCCATTTATTGGCGGAACAATTATTGGTGATGGCGATACAGAGCGTCGCTTTAACATCAACGTAGGTTACTACTTCTAGATAAGTAAAACCTATTTTATAAATTTAAAAGGGCAAACTTAGTTTGCCCTTTTTTATGTTTTTACACTTCGATTTTATAACTATTTGGCCTACAATCGAAAGTATCAGCCATTACTAAAAAGAGCCTAAGTGAATATAAAAGCAGTGTTTATTTGTTATAAAAACTTATGGTTTAAAGCACTTGGCTTAATACTTGTAGCCTTGGGTATTATTGGCATTGTGCTGCCGGTCATGCCTACCACTATATTTTTTATTTTAGCGCTCACCTGCTTTACTCGCTCATCACCCGCGCTTGAACAATGGCTGTTAAACCACCCTCGTTACGGTGTAACTTTGCAGCAATGGCAAGCCCATAAAGTAGTGCCTGTAAAAGCCAAATGCTACGCCGCCATTGGCATGTTAATTGGATTTACATTTTTACTGTATTCAGCCGCCCCTATTTGGGTTATTTATCTCGTTGCAGTAATAGAAGTATTGGTAATGATTTACCTTATTTTAAGACCTTCCAGCCCTCCTAAGCGTTAAATATTCATTTTTTACCTGCTTACCGCCTTTGTTTTAAAGTTTTTATGTAAAGATAAGTAAGTAAATTTGTAATAGCTAATGCAAATCATTATCATGCTGTAAATTTAATTTATTTACTGTTTTTATGTCGTTTATTAACAAGCGGGCTTTGTATAGCACAAGCCGTGCTCTACATATTTATATTTCTACAGCTTTGTTTTTTTTGCTTATCTTATTTTGCGTTAGCGGCATTGTGCTCAACCATATTGATTGGCTTAAAAACGATAAAAATAATGGCCAAGTAACGGCGGTAATTCCAGCAGAGCTAGTTACCAAAGCGAATGAGCAGCTGAATACGCTGCCAACGCTTTACCCTGAAATAGAAGCTTACCTAGCCGAGCAATATGCACTTACAAAAGTAAAAAGCATTGAGTGGGAAAAAGAAGACGCGCTTGTCATGCTCGACTACCCACTGCCTGCTGGGTTTGCCTACGCAGAGCTTGATTTTACAACTGGCGAGCTAAATCTTGATTACCAAACAGGTGGCTTTTTAAGCCTTATTGGCGACTTACATAAAGGCCGCCACAGCGGTGAAGTATGGAGTTGGGTAATTGATATATCTGCCGTACTAATGATTTTATTTGCCATCACCGGCATGATTATTTTGTTTCAAAATAGAAAAAAACGCTTAGCAGGAATATGGATAACCGTACTCGGAGTGGTAACTCCACTGGTTATTTATTTATGTTGGGTTCCACAAATAAAAGGAGTGTCTTAATGGTTAAATTTAAATTATTTATAAGCGCCGCATTACTGCTCGTAGCTGCGTTTTTTCAAACAACGGCGCATGCAAAAACACCACAGCTAGAGGTTGAATTAACACTTCCTGACTTAGAAGTACAACCGTATCACCGCCCATACGTTGCAGTTTGGCTTGAAACACCAGAGCGCAAACACGTTACAACGCTTGCACTTTGGGTGCAAAAAGCAGAATGGTTTAAAGACTTACGCCAATGGTGGCGTAAAGCCGGTAAAAGCGATGCCAACTTTGACGGCATTAGCGGCGCAACAAAACGCGCAGGTACTTACACCATAAATTGGCAAGGTAATGATTTAGACGGTAACCCAGTAAAACCAGGTAAATACTTACTAAATATTGAAGTTGTACGCGAAGAAGGCGGCAGAGACTACACCCGCGTTGAGCTCGATTTAACTAAATCAGGCAAACTAACAATTGATGGTAAAAACGAGTTTTCTAAAAGCTTCGTCACTGTAAGCACTAAGTAGCTGCTACTTAATCATTTGAATTTAAGGAAATACAATGAAAATTAATTTATTAAAAACGGCATTAATCGGCGCATTGAGCTTATCTGCTTTAGTGTCAACTTCAGCAAGTGCACACGGACGTTGGTTACTACCTTCGCATACATCTTTATCAGGCGATAAAGCGCATTACGTAATGATTGACGCTAGTATCTCTAACGAAATGTTTGCACCAGACAAAGCCTTTAAACCTAAAGAAAAAGGCGCCGAGTACGACGACACATTATTAATGGCACTTGCACCTAATGGTGAGCCAGTATCTGAAACCATTCGTGCTTATTACTTAAAGCGTAAAAGCTCAGCTGCGGTAAGCTTAACAGAGCAAGGCACTTACCACATTGCAATGACCCAAAAGCCAATGTACATGACCTTCTATAAAAACGAAGAAGGTAAGCGCAAGCGCGTATTTGGTAAAAAAACAGAAGCCGAGTTACCTAGCAATGCAAAAGATGTAACGACAACGAAGGTTGTTTCAACAGTAGATACATTTGTAAGCCGAAATGGCACCTCAAAACCTGCACAGCTAGGTTTAGGCTTAGAGCTTAGCGGTCCAACGCATCCAAACGATTTATTTGTAGGTGAACAAGCACGTTTTCAGTTACTACAAGATGGTAAATCTGCTGGTGAAGGCGTTGAAGTAAGTATTTTAAAAGGCGACACACGCTACCGTAACGAGCGTGGCGAAGTAAAAGTAACGACCGATAAAGACGGTATGTTTACAATTACGTGGAAAGAGCCAGGCCTATACCTAATCGAAACCTCTAACAAGGTTACCGTAAATGAAGAAGGCGTAGATGCAGGACGTTATGCATTATTTACAACGCTTGAAGTTGCCCCTGAATAATTTAAATTACTAAATTTAAAAAATTGAAAGGCCAAGCATGTGCTTGGCCTTTTTACGTCTTACTAACTTTTATCTAAAATCCCCTTGAATTCGCAACCATTCGACACAAGATTGCAACTACAACGATCCAAACGCCTATATCACGCGTAGACAGTGACCTTACTTGTTAACAACTTAGAATATCTTAGATAGTTTTTATCTTTGCACTAGGGTAGTCGCTTCTATATGATGCGCTCCTTTTTAAAATCAATAGTCAGCAGCCCTCAAGGGAATCAACATCATGTTAAAGCCATTATCAGCCAAAAAAGTAGCACTTAGCCTGGCCGTTTCTTCTGCACTTAGTGCACCCTATTCTTCTGTATTTGCTGCAGAACAAGATGTTCAAGCCGAAAAAAGCATTGAAGTGATTTCAGTAACAGGTACTCGCCGTAGCTTACGCAGTATTGCCGAAAGCTCAGTACCTGTAGATATTATTACCAGCGGTGATATGCAAAGTACGGGTCAGCTAGAAATAAGCCAAATACTAGCAAACCAAGTACCTAGCTTTAACTACCCAAGTGCCACTATGGGTGATGGTACTGACCATGCAAAACCAGCTGTTTTACGTGGATTAGCACCCGATCACACACTAGTGCTTATAAACGGTAAGCGCCGCCATGCCGGTGCGCTATTAAACTTAGCAGGTGTTGTTGGCCGAGGCTCTACCGCTGTTGATTTGAACATGATCCCAACCTCTGCAATTAAACGTGTTGAAGTACTACGTGATGGCGCAGCCGCACAGTACGGTTCTGATGCAATTGCTGGGGTAATTAACATTGTACTTAAAGATGCCTCAGAAGGCGGCAGCGTTAGCGTAACGTACGGTAAATACGATACTCAAATGGCTGGCGTACCTCAGCTAGAAAGCACCTATGCAGATGCTAACGGCGACTTAGCGTTTAATACCGGTGGCGACAGAGAAGTAAACGACGGTGCAACACGCACAGTTAGTGCAAACTCTGGTTTTGCGTTATCTGATAACGGCTTTGTAAACGTATCAATTGAATACCGCGATAACGACTCAACGCAGCGCTCAGGCTTTGACCCACGCGAACAATACAGCCGCCTTGATGATGGCACCCTAGACCCACGCGAATTTACTATCGATCGTTACAATCACCGTTTTGGTAAAGCAGACCTTGAAGATTACGCGTTGTTTTACAACATGGGTTACGATTTAGATAACGGCTTAAACCTTTATTCATTTGGTAGCTACTCAAAGCGTGAAGGTAATTCAGGTGGTTTTTACCGCCGAGCAAAAGACAGCCGTAACGTTTTAGAAGTGTACCCAGATGGCTTTTTGCCGCAAATTGAAACAGACGTACAAGACTACTCATTTGCATTGGGCTTACAAGGCGAAACTAACGACTGGACATGGGATGTAAGTACCAACTACGGCCGTAACGACTTTGGCTTCGGTGTTGTAAATAGTATAAACACATCACTAGGTGCCGACAGCCCAACTGAATTTGATAACGGTGCACTGGTTTACGATCAGTTTTTAGTAAACGCAACGGCCAATACCACACTTGATTTAGGTTTACCTGATGACGTATTTTTTACCGTAGGTACTGAATACCGCCACGAAAGCTACAAAATTGAAGAAGGCGAAGAAGCGTCTTACATCACAGCCCTTGATAGCGACGGTAACCCAATTGCAGCCGGTGGCGCGCAAGTACTTGCTGGTTTTGGACCAGAAAGTGCGACTGACGAAAGCCGTCATAACATCGCTTTATTTGTTGAGTTTGATACCTACTTAACAGAAAAATGGAACGTCGTTTTAGCGGGTCGTTATGAAGATTACAGCGACTTTGGCGACACATTTACCTCTAAACTTGCCTCGCGTTACAGCATTACTGAAAACCTATCGCTGCGCGGTGCAATTAGCACCGGTTTCCGTGCGCCATCTTTAGCACAAAGCTCGTACCGCCAAATATCAACAGTACTTGAAAACAACCAACCATTTGAAGTTGGTTTATTCCCAACCGATTCAGCCGCAGCGCAAGCACTCGGTGCTCAGCCGTTAGATGCTGAAGAGTCAGTAAACGTTACTGCGGGCTTTATGTACACGCAAGGCAGCTTTAGCTTAACCGTTGATGCGTACCGTATTGATATTGATGACCGTATTGTATTGTCTGAAAACTTAGAGGGCGATGCCGTAGTAGAAATACTACAAAATGCCGGTGAGCTAAATACCGAAAGCGTACGTTACTTTACCAACGCTATCGATTCACGCACGCAAGGTGTAGATATAGTTGCCACTTATAACCTAGATTTAGACAACTTAGGTGATTTACGCCTAAACGTAGCAGCTAATTTTAACGACACCGAAGTAACACACGTAAACGACAACCCAAGCGAACTTAACTCACTAGGTGACGACTACGTAGTGTTTGCGCGTCGTGAAGTAGGTCGCTTTGAAGAGGGCACGCCAGATAGCAAATGGAACCTATCAGCAGTGTGGAACTTTAACGAATGGCAAACAACGCTTCGTGCCACACGTTATGGTGAAGTCGCTGACATATCAACTACAGCTGATCGCGATGAATACTTAGACCCTAAATGGATCACCGACCTAGAAGTGGCATACCGTCCAGACGAATATTGGAAATTTGCCGTTGGTGCAAACAACTTGTTCGATCAGTACCCACAAGCAACCGTGGATAACATTGGTTACTCTGACTTTGGCCAAATATTCCCGTACACACCGTATGCACCTTACGGATTAGACGGACGCTTTTTATACGGTAACATTACTTACAGCTTTTAATTAACGTCTAATTAAAGCGAATATTTAAAAAGGATGCCATGTGCATCCTTTTTTATTAAAAATTAGTATATTTAACCAATTATTAGTAAACCTGCTTTTAAACACACCCATCAAAATCAATAAAATCAATAGCTTATACTTGGTCTCATTTTTGCTCTATATTGTTTATACAAATACAAACAATAAATACCAAAGGACTAAACATGAGCTCATCAACTGTATCTAATATTACAAAACCACTTTCGCTTATTGGCGGCATTTTATTATTAAGTGGCTGTGTATTTCATATATCGCCAAGCGTTGCCTCAGTAAAGCAGACTCAACAGCTATCACTGCCAAGCAATAATCTTGAATATTTAAATGTATTAAGCGGTGCAGGTAGCCTTGAAATAAAAGGCTCAAAAACGGCCACCAGCATTAGTGTTGATGCCACTATTTACACAGCCGACATTGAAGACGAATACGAGCTAACGCTCGAGCAAGACGGTAAACAGGCAAAGCTTGTTGCCCAAAATAAAAGCCGTAATGGTATTAGCTTTTACAGTGGTCAATCTCCAAGTATTAATTTAGTGGTTACTGTGCCAAGTAATCTAAATTTAGATATTGATGATGGCTCTGGCGACATTTTTATAAATGCTATGCAAAGCAATATTGATGTTAAAGACGGCTCGGGGAATTTAACGATAAGCGGTGCTAAAAACCTAACTGTTGACGATGGATCAGGTGAAGTAAACTTTGAAAACATCGCAGGTAATTTAGAATTAACCGACGGCTCTGGCAGTATTCATATAAACAACGTAAGCGGCAATGCAACTATTGACGATGGTTCTGGCGAAATGCTCGTGAGCAACATAACCGGTTCGCTAAACGTTGAAGATGGATCGGGTGATTTAGTGATAAGCCATATAAGCGGTGCTGTTAATGTTGATGATAACTCTGGCGACATGGTCATTGAGCATATTGGTTCAAGCGTAACAATTGAAGACGGTTCGGGTGATATTCGCGTTAACCATGCAAAGGGGCTGACTATTACAGAGTCGGGCTCGGGCGATGTAAGTATCGATAATATTAGCGGTTCAGTAAAAGTAGCTGACTAACTTTATTTAAGCGTTATTTAACTGCCATTTAATACGCTTTATGCCCTATCAATCTGGGCATAAAGCACTCCCCTCAAAGTATAAATTATTTAAAATCAGCACTGTTTCGCGTTAACTATTTCCTAAAATAATGAAAATTTATTTATTTGATTTATTTTTTTGCTTTATATCTAATTTAGGTACATATTAATATTCAACTTATTAAAAGGATATTAATATTATGAAATGGAAGTTATTAATTTTAATTACTGCTTTATTCACCCTCGTAGCTTGTGGCTCTGGAGGTTCAGACTCCAAAACAGTAACTAAACCGCTCAGCACTAATACAAAGCCTATTGCGGTTATTACCACCGAGCAATCGGAGTTTAAAGTAAATACCACCCTCGTTTTTAGCGCAGCACAAAGTAGTGGCCCCGATGGCGATGCACTCACCTATCAATGGCAATTAACCAGCAAAAACGAACAAGTAGAAATACCGATTACGGTTAATAACGAAAGTACCGTTGAGTTTTCAGTATCTGAAGCACAAGAATACCAATTAGTATTAACCGTGAGTGACGGCAAGCTTTCAAGCAGTCCTGCACAAAAACAATTCACCGTTACTGCAAATACCCAACTAACGGCTAACGCAGGTAGCACACAAACCGTTAAACAAGGTGATGTTGTGCTTTTAAATGGCGCGCAAAGTAGCACAACCAGCGGCGCCATTAATCAATACAAATGGCAATTTATTACCAAGCCCGTAGCAAGTAATGCAACGCTTGAAAACGCGACTCAAGTAAAAAGCCAGTTTGTTGCCGACGAAATAGGCGAGTTTAAGGTTGAGCTTACCGTTACTAATTCACAAGGTGATACGGCAAGCACTGTTGTACTCATAAAAAGTGAATCGCTTAATTCTAACTCATCGCCACAAGCGGTTATAAACGTAGAAAATAAAACAATCGCCCCAAATGAAGTTGTTACACTTTATGGTAACCAAAGTACTGATCCCGATAAAAACGATACGCTTAGTTATATCTGGGCAATAACAGAAAAACCCCAGGGCAGCACACCAGCTCTTTCAAACATGCAAAATCATACCGCTGGGTTTTCAGCGTCAACAGCTGGAGATTACGCGCTTTCACTCACTGTTACCGACCAACAAAACAAAAGCGATACCGCATCAGTTACTTTAACTGTTACCACAAGTAATAAAGCCCCCGTTGCAACACTTGAATCCGAACGTGATATTACGTTAAACGAATCTACCACTTTGCAGTGCCAACAATGTAGCGACCCTGACGGAGATACACTGAGCTATAACTGGCAGTTACAAGCTAAGCCTGTAAATAGTGCATCACAACTGACTAACAGCACATCAGCAACACCCTCTATTGTTGCCGATAAAGAAGGCGACTACGTTGTAGTACTTACAGTGTCTGATGGCCAATTAAGCTCAAACCAAGCAACCTCAGCACTGCATGCCAGTAGCAATAAAAAGCCTATCACTTTGGTAACTTATGAAACCTCTATAACGGTTGATGAACAAGTTTTACTTGATGCCTCGACTAGTTACGATCCAGAAGGCCAACCACTAAGCTACCAATGGGAAATCATTTCGTCGCAAGGCCAAGCAACGCTTAGCAGTAATACAATATCAAAACCAACGTTTAGCGCATCAGTAGAGGGGCAAGTTGTTATTTCGTTACGCACTAACGATGGCGTGCAGTTCTCTGACACAAAAACCCTAACAATTGATGTAATACAAAACGCATTGCCAGTAATTAGCTTCACGGGGGAGCAATCACGCTACGATGTAGTGGGCAATGCAGTTAAATTTGATGTAAGCCAAAGTTACGACCCAGAAGGAACCACTCTCGATTACTCTTGGACACTATCAGCCCCATCAGGCTCGAGCACCAGCTTAAGCAATGCAAACCAAAGTATTACCGAATTTATCGCCGATATGACAGGTAGTTACACGCTAACCGTTGTAGCAACTGATGCTGATGGATTTTCAAAAAGTGTGCAATTCTCAATTACAGTAACTAACTCTGCCCTACTTACCGGTCGTATTAAAGGACAACTCACTAATGTGCAAAAAGCGGCTATAAGCAATGCACAGCTAACAATTAATGGACAGCAGTACAGCACCAATACAAATGGCTTTTTTGATGAAGAGGTTAATTTAGCGCAAGGTGAAAAAATAACGATAAAAACAGCAGATCAAAGGCTAGCAACTGGGGAATACAACTCTGTAGCAATTACGCAAAGCAACTTTACTGTGGATATAGGCCAAAATAGCATGCCCGTTTTACAAGCTGTTGAGGTTTCGGTATTTGTGTGTGCTGAGTTTTCAGGCCCCGACACAGTTAACCTACGCTTTAACATGGTAGATACACTTTTAGCGTCAGATAGCTTTCAATTTAGCTTTGATCAAACAAAACCACTTACTTTGCAAAAAAGCGGAAGTACTTACCTCGATAGCGAATTAGACATCGACCTACCTGCATCTGCCGAATTTGAAGTAACAGCAATTGAAACAAACGTTGAAAATACAATCAGCTCAAACATTACTATTTACCATTCTGATTCAGGCCAACCAAGCTCAGCAATTATAAGTATTTGTAATATTTAGTCCCCAACAAGCCCTTCAACACAAAGTGCTATTTTTAGCCCAGTAGTTATAACCATTAGTGTTATAGCTACTGATAAATAAGCAACTTTGAGCCATATAATCCATTGTATTTTATAAGCAGCTAAGCCATTCTAAAAGCCTTGATGTTATTAGGATAAACGCGTGTTAGAAATTGCTTTAATTTACTTAGCAGCAGCCATTGTAGCTGTGCCTATTGCAAAACGAGTCGGACTTGGCTCAGTATTAGGTTATTTAATTGCCGGAATACTCATTGGCCCTTATGCGCTGGGTGTTGTGGGCGATCAAACCGATGTAATGCACTTCGCTGAATTTGGCGTAGTAATGATGCTGTTTTTAGTGGGCCTTGAGCTACAACCTTCGCGTTTATGGACATTACGCCACTCTATTTTAGGGCTTGGCGGCTTGCAAGTTGTGTTAACGGCAGCGGCAATTTTTGCATTTTGTTATTGGTTTTTTGCCATGCATTGGCAAACCGCACTCGCCATTGGTTTAATGCTGGCGCTCTCCTCTACTGCTATTGTGCTGCAGAGCCTTGAAGAAAAAGGCTGGCTAAAGCAAGAAGCCGGACAAAACGCTTTTTCGGTATTGCTGTTTCAAGACATCGCAATTATTCCTATTTTAGCCCTATTGCCACTGCTTGCATTTGCCCCGCAAACTAACACAAAAGAAATCAGCGATTCAATTATTGCAAGCTGGCCTGTATGGCAACAAGTATGTGTATCGGTTGCGGTTATTGCCGCTATTATTGCCGGCGGTAAATATGTATCGGCCCCGTTATTTAGATACATTGCCCAAACGCACATGCGTGAAATATTTACTATTTTTGCACTGTTTTTAGTGGTCGCTATTGCACTGGTTATGCAAAGTATTGGTTTATCGCCTGCATTGGGAACTTTTTTAGCAGGCGTTGTACTTGCCGAGAGCGAATTTAGACACGAATTAGAAGCCGATATAGAACCCTTTAAAGGCTTACTTTTAGGGTTGTTTTTTATAACTGTTGGCGCATCAATTAACTTTGAACTGCTATTTAACGAGTTTAGTACCGTTATTGCCTTAGTGGTTTTACTTATTGTAGTTAAAGCCTGCATTTTATTTGCCCTTGCCGTTACCTTTAAAATTAACAGCAAACAGCAATTATTATTTGCCCTAGCCCTTGCCCAAGGGGGTGAGTTTGCCTTTGTACTGCTAAGCGTAACCACTACGCTCAGCATTTTAACGCCCGAGCAAACCAGCCTTGTTACCTTAGTTGTGGCGGTATCAATGCTAATAGCGCCGTTATTACTTATGGTTTATGAGCAAATACAAAAACGCAGCAGCAGTGCTTTACCTGAGTTTGATAAGCCAGAGCAAATTAGCACCGCTAAGCACGTAATTATTGCGGGCTACGGACGTTTTGGTCAAATTATGGGGCGTTTACTGCACGCGCAAGGCTACGAAATTACCGTACTTGATCACAGCCCTAGCCAAATAGAATTACTACGCCGTTTTGGTAACACCGTATTTTATGGCGATGCCGCACGCCAAGAACTCCTTGAAGCCGCAGGCGCGCACACAGCGCAAATGCTAGTAATTGCAATTGATAACCCCGATAAAACCATTGAGATAATTAAGCTCGCGCATAAAAACTACCCGCAACTTAAAATTGTTGCTCGCGCAATCGACCGCCGCCATGCGTATCAGTTACTTAATTTAAAAGTAGATGCGTTTAACCGCGAAACAGTCGACTCAGCTATTAACCTTGCCGTAGAAGCACTCGAGTTACTAGGTAACACTAAGCAAGATGCAGAGCGTGCTGGTAAGCTATTTAGAGACCACGACCGCGCTGCAGTACTGCAACTTGCTGCATTATGGGGCGACGACGCCAGCTACGGCGTAGCAGTTCGCCAACGCATGGAAGATTTAAAGCAAGTACTGCAACAAGATAAACAAGCACAAAGCGATTTAAATACCTGCGACAGCGGCGACTGCGAAGACGGCTTAACCGAAGTAGCGAGTAAACCTAAAAAGCCTGATGATGCTCATCTTGAGTAGCGTCTAAAAACTGATATGTGCTATTAGCGTGAGTTAATAGCACTGTGAATAAGCGCCACAATCAAATAAGTTATCTGAAAGCATAGCTGTACTTTTTAGTTAGTGTTCAAAGCGCTTATATGTTCCACGCCAATCTGAGTGTTCAGGATATTTAATCTTATAAGCATTTATTTCAGCCTTAGAAGCGTACTGAAAATAGATAGAGAAATAGTCACTTATGTAGCTTTCGCCGTCACCCATTCTCCAAAATATATCGCTCGGATGATAATTTGGAAATTTAATCCAAGGCGGTTTTGGCGGAGTATGCTTTAACTTATTTTCATAACGCTCTTTAAGCATTTTATTCCAAGCAGCTCTATGCTCTAGATACTTGCCCCATTTTTCATCGGTAGTGTTAGCTGGTTTTTCACTTCCCATTGATGAAATAGGTATAAGCATTAAAATAAACACTAAGACGGTGTAAATATTTATAAAATGACGCATGACTAAATATGAGCTTTAATAAATGCTTTTAGTTCTTCTTTTTCGGCTTCGTTTGTAAATGTGCTAGCTGGGATTATTAAAGCCAATAACTTGTCTACAAATATATATAAATCGCCTTTATTTTCTTCCATTGCTTCAACGGCTTGCCATTTATAAAAGTAACTTCCAAGATGATTAGTCTCGCGAATGCCATCAGCTTGAAATTCAATTGTTTTATTGCCAATCATTACGCCATTTTCATTGGGGATTGATTGCTCTTTTAACTTATGATTATTGTATAAAAATACAATAATTAATATTAAAAATGGCACTGCTACAATTAACCCACTTGGCCAATGAAAGTCAGAAAGGCGAATAGACTCGACCTGAAAGATAGTCATAAAAACAACAGTTATTACAAACCAAACAATCACATTTTTTATAACTCCTGAGTCTTTTTTACCTTGAGGCGTACACAACCTTTTTATTGCAAAATCAGCATAGTCGGTATAATTCTTTTTAGTAACAGTGATAGATTTGATCATAAAAAATGAATCCTAACTTTGTTTAAACATAGCGAACTACTTAAGCTATATAAATATAAGACCAAACAAAACCCGAACAAACTATTTCAGGCGCTTTGATCGACGTTTAAAAATAATTTAATAATTCGATCTATTTTAGTGGTGGTGGGGGCGCGATGATCATTTCTGGTTGATTTGCTCTGAGTAACTCTTTTAAATTTAACTGTATTCTTTCACCACACATTACAATTCCTTTTTTGTCTTTTGTTGTTGAATAACCAAGTACTATATTTAATGAATCTAATCTCTCAGGATTAACTTGAAAAAATACCTTGTAATAACCTTCATAACTATTAGCTTCAGTAAAATCCAAGTCTGCTAATAAAGTATCTTTTATCACTACTGTAAATGACGTTAAATAATAGTCTTTAAATATCTCAGGTACGTAGACATCATAGCCAACAAAGTTACCTACGCTATAGTCTTCATTTATTTTTGCAAAAGAGGCTGATTGGCCTAGTTCATCATTGCCGCAGGCAAATAATAAGCTAGTCCATAAAAAACATATAACTAAAAGTACTCGCATTTAAGTTCCAATATAACAGCTTTGCTAATAAGTACTTTTTCAAGCGTCCCTATTGCGTGGACTTCTATTAGTATCAAATAGCGTAAGTTATTGCGAACTATAAATAATTAGCAGCAGGCGGTGCTTATTTATAAGATGAGGCGATTATTCGAAGTATTATTTAGGCGGAAGTATTTTAAATTCACTTTATTTTAGAGGCCGGTTGATAGCTCACCACAGCTTGCTGACTAGTATAAATTTACCCCCAACACAGCAAGCTCGTCCTACGCCACATTAAAACTCAACTAAAACCTAGTGGTGATGCCCGCCTTGAATAGCCTCGCCCTGCTGGTTATAAAAGCCAGTTGCGCCGTGCTCAATAAAACCAAGGTTTATCATTTTAGCTAAAAATGGGTCGCCTTCGTTATCGCCAATGTCGGCGTAATCGGTGGTTTGAAAGCGATCCCACTGTGCAAATTGAGCACTAATTAATGGCTCATTAGTGTTTACATTATTAAGGCTTAGTAATGTACTTGTTTGGCTTTTTTTATTACTAATACTAAATGTTTTAACTAATTTTGAATGCGTAATAAAGGCAAGGTTAAAGTCGTTGCCATTTTCGCTCAGTGTATAGTTTTTCACTTCATCACAGCCTTTGCCTTGTGTGCTTACTAAGGTCATTTTTTCGATTAAGTGGTTATCCACCAGCTGACTTTTAGCACTCCAGTTTTGTACGCCGCGTACCTCAGATGGTTGATATTCAATACCGCGTTGCTGGGCATTAAAATAACGTATTGGTCGTATTTGATTATTGGCTAAGTGCTGCCAAAGCTCGGTTATTACTTCACTTTGATGCGCTACTTGCTGATTGTTTCGCCAAAGGGTAAGTGACTCGCTACTTTGCTGCGCTTTATGGCTGTTGGTAATTTTATAATCCGCTTTTAATTGCTTGGCATCAATATCACATTGCGAGGCAAAGCTACTTGTACTTACAAGCGTGGCAATTATTAATAACGCTTTTTTCATTTAGCTATCTCTTATTTATATTTCAAGTTTATGGCAATAACATAACGATTATAAATGTCAGTTTAATGACAAAAACCCCGCAAAGTATGCGGGGTTTTTTATTTAGATATATTTAACTAAATTTATAACTAGGCGGTATTTATTGCGCTAGTTTTTCGTCTGCTGCTTTTACAAAGTCAGCGGCAAAGTCCATTACATGGAATAAAAAGCTTTGCTCGTTTGTGCCTGTTACCAAGTGTGCACCTGGGCCCATTGCATAAACGCCAACATCTTCACCGGCATGTGTTTCTGAGCCAAGTGGTACTAACGACTCTTGGTGAAAACCCGGTGTTGTTGTATCAACATCGCTTAAGTCAACACGCCCTGTTACCGGTGCGGCTAAGTAAGATGCATCGGCATTGGTTTCATCGCCTAAATCTCTGTAACCTAAACCATTAGTGTAGCCAACAGTTGTATAAGGCATATCATCGGCGGCGAGGCTTGGCTCAGTTTCGCCCACGGCAACCACTTTACCTAAAATTGGGTTACCGCGTTTAGGGTAACCGGCAATGGTAAATACATGGCTGTGATCGGCTGTTACAACTATTAATGTTTCTTCTGGGTTGGTGTTTTCCATCGCCACTTTAACGGCTTTAGCAAGCTCAATAGTGTCGTTTAACGCGTTATAAGCGTTACCCGCATGATGCGCGTGGTCAATTCGACCCGACTCAACCGTTAAGAAAAAACCTTGCTCGTTGTTATCAAGCACGTTTATTGCTTTTTCGGTCATTTGTGAAAGCGAAGGTTCGCCTGCAACATCGTTTGCACGGTCAGCTTCGTATTGCATGTGGGACTCGTTAAATAAACCAAATACTTTAGTGGCGTCGTCACTTATTGCATCAAAACCGGTTTGATCCATTACGTACGTGCCATTTGGATATTGCGTTTTCCACTCTGCGGTTAAGTCGCGGTTATCTGTACGATCCCCTTCAACAGCACTTACTGCATCGGCTGAATTAAACGCGGCATCTTTTGGTAAAAAGTGACGACGACCGCCGCCCATTACTACGTCAATACCGTCTACATCAACACCACTAAAGCGTGCTTCTAGGTTGGCTTCAAAGTTAACTAGTTGCGATGCAATATCTTCACACGTTGCGGCACTTTCTGGCATATCGGAGATATCTTCCCAGTTACGCTCTGCCGATTTAGCATACGTTGCAGCTGGGGTTGCGTGAGTAATACGCGCTGTAGAAATAATCCCTGTTGCTTTACCTGCAATTTCAGCAAGCTCTAATGAGGTAACTAGTTCGTGCCCTTTGCCTGATGCACAATTACCACGTTCAACCGCTTCATCTATACCTAAAACGCCCGCGTCGGTTTTAACACCCGATGCCATTGCGGTCATAGTGCCTGCCGAATCTGGCGTTTGCGCATCTAC
The DNA here is from genome assembly GCF_014164075.1 of Pseudoalteromonas sp. SG45-3. Classification (NCBI taxonomy): domain Bacteria; kingdom Pseudomonadati; phylum Pseudomonadota; class Gammaproteobacteria; order Alteromonadales; family Pseudoalteromonadaceae; genus Pseudoalteromonas; species Pseudoalteromonas sp. SG45-3. The sequence goes on from NZ_JACJEN010000010.1 coordinate 101,533, forward strand.
GTTGTATGTTTTTACAAAGCCCGAAAAAGGCATAGTTTCAAAGCTTAACTGGTGCTCTTCACCCATTTCGCCCTCTAACTGACCCGCTAAAATACGTGCTGCGGTTATGGTAGAAATACCCATACCATCGCCCACAAATAAAATAACGTTTTTAGCTTTGCCTGATTCAGTAACAATGTTGCTACTGGCTGTTTGTGCAGCACCTAATTTTGTTTGTGCTTCACTAAACCATGCATTACTAGTAAGCGAAGCTAATTGCTCGTTTGTGAGCGACGTTGCAGGTGCATTACACACTAAATTAGTTGAGTTAACTTCGTCGCTGTCTAGCACGTCGTTATTATTGGTATCTGCGCCTACTTGAGTCTCTACACCGCCATTAATGCACTGATCAGAGCCCACTGCAATAGCGTTATCTACTGCAATAATATTATTTTCATTTTTGTTATCGTCACTCGAGCAACCTGCTAGCGCGACCATTACTGCTAAAGAAAGTACTGTTAATTTGTTCATGTTAGCCGCCATTATTGCTGAGTTAGTTCAAGAGCTTGATTAATTAGATGAAACACTACGTTTTGTTCAATTACGCCTTGTGCTAGCTGAGCACCTGGACCTTTTGCATGCAGTGAAATATCTTCACCCGCGTGTGTTTCTGAGCCCATTGGTACAGTTGCTTCTTGGTGAAAACCTGGGGTCGTTGTATCAACGCCATTTAGCTCAACACGCCCTGCAACAGCAGCACTTGTGTAACTTGCATCCGCATCAGTCTCACTGCCCAAGTTTCTAAAACCTAAACCATTTGCGTAACCTACTGTGGTGTACGGCATATCGTCGGCGGCTAAGCTTGGTGTTGTTTCGCCTACTGCAACTACTTGACCTAAAATTGGATTACCACGCTTAGGGTAGCCGGCAATAGTAAATACATGGCTGTGATCAGCGGTTACTAAAATAAGGGTTTCTTCTGGATTGGTGTTATCTACCGCTGCTTGCACGGCTTTAGCAAACTCAATGGTGTCGTTAAGCGCGTTGTAAGCATTACCCGCGTGGTGCGCGTGGTCAATTCTTCCCGACTCAACCGTTAAGAAAAATCCGTTATCGTTTTTACCAAGCACTTCAATTGCTTTAGTGGTCATATCGGTAAGTGAAGGCTCGCCCGCTACATCGTTTGCGCGGTCAGCTTCGTATTGCATGTGGGATTCGTTAAATAAACCAAATACTTTAGTGGCATCGTCTGCTATTGCATCAAAGCCTGTTTGATCCATTACGTACGTAGCATCTGGGTATTGTGTTTGCCACTCAGTCACTAGGTTGCGCTCGTCAGTACGGTCGCCTTCTATAGCACTTACTGCATCTGTTGAGTTAGCTGTTTCGTCTTTTGGTAAAAAGTGACGACGTCCGCCACCCATTACAAAATCAAGACCGTCTACGTCGGTCCCTACAAATCGTGCTTCTAGGTTTTTTTCAAAGTTAACAAGTTGCGATGCAATGTCTTCACAGCCACCCGTTACGGCATCTTCTGGCATATCTGATACATCTTCCCAGTTACGGTCAGCCGATTTAGCATATGTGGCAGCAGGCGTTGCATGAGTAATACGTGCTGTAGAAATAATACCGGTAGATAGCCCTTTAATTTCAGCCAATTCAGTTGCGGTAATTAGCTCGTTACCTGCCACTGTTGAACACACGCCGCGTTCAATATCTTCATCTACACCAATAACGCCCACATCGGTTTTTACACCCGAAATAATAGCCGTCATCGTGCCTGCTGAATCAGGAGTTTGAGCATCTACGTTATACGTTTTAACTTGTGCAGAGTATGGGAACTCTTCAAAGCTTAAATAACCTTCTTCGCCAGATTGGTTATTACGCTGCCCTTGTAAAATGCGCGCGGCGGTAAGTGTAGAAATACCCATGCCATCGCCCACAAATAAAATAACGTTTTTAGCTTTAGTGGCTTGTGTAGCCTGCGCTTGTGCTGTTTTTGTTGTTAGTTTAGTTTGCGCAGCGCTATACCAGCTGCTGTCTTTTTGGCTTTGCGGTAGTACATCAGCATGGCTAACTGCGCTAAACGCAAATGTTAGCGCGATTGCCGCAGCGACTTTTTTAATTTTCATCCGTAATTCCCATTGTTTAGTGGTTATTTTTTGAAATGTGTAAACACAAAAAAGATCAACCGCTGCACTATAGAAAACAGATGTGACTGATAAAGGTAATTTTGATGAAAGTAAAATGACCAAACTATTACAACAATAAGTCACAAAAAAAGCGCAACGTGTTAAACGTTGCGCTTTTAAGGGAAATTATTGAGGGAGTTATTTAAATATTAAAAACGTGCTTTAAACGATACCCCAAAGTAGCGCTCTGCATCGCGCGGTATTTGATAACGGAAGTTATCGCCACTGTAGGTTGTTGCGTAACTTTCGTCGGTTAAGTTTTTAGCAATAAGTGATACTCTAAACGCGTCATCTTTAAACGATAAACCCACACTTGCGTTTAAAATACCGTAATCTGGTAATAAAGCAGCTGGATTAAATTCGCCTACGTTGTCTGGTAGGTCTGAGTATTGCTCGTCGGTGTAAATGTAAGAGCCGTTAATATGTACGTTAAAGCCATGGTCGGTTTCAATAAAGTAGTCAGCCGTTAGTGAGTATTTTAAATCTGGCGAAAATGGTACATCTAAACCTGAGCGGTCAGTACACGAACCAGCGGCTACCTCTGCCGGACAATTAAACTCGTCAATTTCAGCTTTAATGTAAGCAACACCACCAGTAAGGGTTAGCGACTCTGTTGCAGCCCACATAAAGTCAACTTCAACACCTTGCGTACTTACATCACCCGCATTGGTTAAGCGCGTAATACAAGTGCCGTCTGAACAGTCAAAGTTGTTAGCTTGAAAGCCTTCAATTTCGGTTCTGAAAAGCGCCATGTTAAATACAAATTCGCGGCTTGCGTATTTGTAGCCTATTTCATAAGCGTCAGACTCTTCAGGTGCTATTTCGCGACTATCGGTGTCTGGGTTAAAGTTATAATAAATATTAAAACCAGGGCCTTTGTAACCTTGCGAGTAAGTACCGTATACCATTTGACCATCGCCTAAATCGTATTGCATACCTAAACGACCCGATACGTTGGTTTCTTCGGCTTTGCCTTCATCATCTGTATTAAGTGTTGCTGGGCGCACACCTACACCGGTGCGGCCATACACATCATTACTTACACGGCGATGCGTGTACGACACTTCATCGTCGGTGTAACGAATACCAAATAATACGCGTAAATCTTCAGATAAATCGTAAGTACCGTCGGCAAAAGCGGCCCAGTTGTTAAATTCTGTGCTCATAAAAGCAGTGGCCGATACAATATCGTTTGCGTTACAGCTAACACCTAGACCTTGTGTGTAACCATCTAGGTCGTTAAGTGCTGCATCAAGTTCAGCGCCCGATAAGTTATTTTGCGCGTAAAAAGCCATTGCGCTATCAAGCTGGCCACCATTATTTTGACAACTAGCATCGCGAGTAAAGTTACGTTGTGAATTCATGTTCCAATAAAATAAGCCAGCAACATAGTTAAATGGCCCAGCTAGGTTTGATGTAACTCTAAATTCTTGCGAAAACTGATCCCATTGCTGTGCACCTAAATCGTGTAATTGAAACGGCGCGTCAAATACCGGCTCGCTGCTGTCGCCAGCAATAGAGGTAAAGTCGCCTTCACGGTACTCTGTGTTATCCCACGAACGCTGCGCTGTAATTGAAGTATATGTATAGTCGCCAATTGTTTTATCAACTTGTACTGAAAACGCGCTATGTTCATCAATTGTGCGCGACTCGTAATCGTGATCAACGCTGCGTTGGTCTAAATCAATATCGGCTACGCCATCAACAATACCGTTACTATTTGGTACTGATTTTGAATCTGGATTACGGCCACTTGGTAGTGCTTCTAAGTCGGCACAACAATCATCGTCAGCGTTATAAAATTCAGCAATAAATTTTACGCTTAAGTCATCCTCTGGCTCGTATTTAAATACAGCACGTGCACCTTCACGGTCGTAACCGTTTACTTTTTCGTTGTTGTAAACGTTATCAATGTAACCGTCAAATTTACCTTTAAATACCGTTAGGCTTGCCGCTAGGTCGTCGGTTAAACCGCCGCTTATAACGCCTTTAAAACGGTATTCGTTATCTTGATAAAACGAGGTTTCTACGCTGCCTGTTGTGTCGTACGAGGGATCTTTTGTTGTTATGTTTACCACACCTGCTGAGGCGTTTTTACCAAACAATGTACCTTGTGGCCCGCGTAATACTTCAATGCGGTCTACGTCGTATAAATCGGCAAATGCTTGACCCGAGCGGCCAAGCACCACGCCATCAACAACAGTTGCTACACTTGGCTCGGCAGCAATACTAAATGAAATAGTACCAATACCGCGCACTGTTAGCGCTGAGTTACGGGTTGTGGTGCCTTTTCTAAAGCTAACTGAAGGGACAAGTGACTGTAAGCCTTCCATGTTATTAGCAAAAGCTGAATTAATTTGATCGCTATTAAGTACCGATACCGCAACAGGTACTTCGTTTAAACTTTGCGTTCTTTTTTGTGAAGTAACGACTATTTTTTCAAACGTATCGTTTTTAGCTGTATCTGTTTTTTGTTGTTCTTGTTCGGTTTGCTCTTGCTGCGCATGTACCTGCGCGCTAAGCGCTAAACCGGTTGTCATTGCTAACGTGACTGCCAAGCTTAAGACGGACTTTTTAGCTCTCATGTCATTCTCCATATTGTGCGTGTGTGCTGTGTGGTACCGCGCTAGCAATTGTGTGTGTTGCTAATAAAGCGGTGTCAGTGTGTGGTACTTTCCTTAAAGCTCTTATATCTTATATAAGAGCTTTAAATTTAAACAAACTATCTTGCTAATGCAAACATTATGTGAATTAAATGTGATTTAAGTTTGGAATACAGAATATAGCCGCAGGTTATGCGGCGTTTTTAGCACCAATACGCGCTAAGCTATTTTCGTAACTAACCTGCCAACGACGTACACTCCACCAGCTAAGCACTAAGGCTGTAGACCATACAGCAGCTAAACTTGGTACAAAGTACACACTGGTTCCACCAACCAATCCGAGTGGCGAAAATAATATATATAAGCTAACAATCAAGCTTACTAATACAATTGCGCAAGGTAATGCGTATTTCCAAGGATTAAGGTCTACCTCAGCTTTACGAGTAAATTGCCATGGTGTTTTAAGTGGTTTGTAGTAACCAATACCCAGCATTATCGCCAATTCAATTAAGAACAAAATGGCGTAAATATGAATAAAGTTAATGTCTACATCCCACACAAATTTAAGCAAGGTGTAGGCAATAATATGGAATATAATCGCGACTTTAGCGCCTAGTGCAGGCACTTTTCGAGTAAACAAACCTACCAATACAATTGTGATGACTGGAATGTTGTAAAAGCCTGTAAACACACGAATTATGTGCCATAAACCTTCAGGTGCGAACATCAATAATGGCGCAGTTATAAACGACAATATGGCAATAACAATACTAGTAATTTTGGCTACTTTTATAAGTTGGCTGTCTGTTACCTTATTTTTTTTCATTGGCTTATAAACGTCTAAGCAAAATAAGGTTGCCGCGCTATTGAGCAGTGAATTAAACGAGCTAAATACAGCACCTAGTAATACGGCCAAAAAGAACCCAGATAAATACTGTGGAAGCACTTCTTTCACTAAATGTGGGTAAGCTAAATCGATAGTGGGTAGGCTTTCGTGTTTATAAAGATGGTAAGCAATAACGCCTGGGATCATCATCATAAACGGTACTAACACTTTAAAGTACCCTGAAAACAACACGCCTTTTTGCCCTTCTACTAAGTTTTTAGCGCCCAGCGTACGCTGGATCACGTACTGATTAGTACCCCAATAAAACAAATTAGCGAGGATCATACCTGTAAAAATAGTGCCAAATGGCACGGGATCATCCTCGCTACCAATAGCGTTGAGTTTTTCTGTATCGGTGTTTACAAGGGTGCTTAACCCTTCTGAAAAACTACCTTCGCCTAGTGCTATCAAACCCAGTGTGGGCACTAGAATACCAATAATTAATAACCCAACACCGTTAATGGTATCTGATACCGCAACCGCCTTTAAACCGCCAAAAACAGCGTATATAGCGCCAACTGAGCCCACTGTAATAATGGTCACAATCAGGCTTGCTTCGTAACTCATATTTAATAAGGTAGGAACATCAAACAGCCTAAGTACGGCTATTGATCCTGAGTACAAAACCGAAGGGATCGTTATAAAACAATACCCTACCATAAATAAGATCACCGTCATGCGGCGTACGGTATCATCAAAACGATCTCGTAAAAATTCAGGCAAGGTAGAAAACGCACCCGCTAAATAACGAGGCAAAAAGATCAACGCCATAATGATGGTTGATACTCCTGCGGTTACTTCCCAAGCCATTGAGCTTAGGTTGTAACCATAGGCTGATCCATTGAGGCCAATTAGTTGCTCTGCTGATAAATTTGTGAGGATCATCGACCCAGCTATAAACGTACCTGTTAAACCACGGCCCGCTAAAAAGTAGCCATCTTGGGTGTTAACTTCTCCTTTGGTTTTTTGGTACGAGATATATCCCACCAGCGCCATAAACGCCAAGCACGATAGCAGTGTCATGGTAATGTTCATACCTTCCATCTTGCGCCCCTTTTAGCTTACTTTACTCGGTAAAAAGTAAGCTAATATCTTTATTATTGTGTGTTGTATGTGTGTAGTGTGTGTTTTTATTAAGCCGAGATTTATTTAGGCCATGCTGTTAATTGGCTCATGTCTTGTTCTGTGTGTTGAACCTCTGGGCCAAGCATTAGGCTGTCGCCTTCGCGTACAAATACTGCCATTTCTTCAAGTGCGAGTGTGTGCTCGTAGTACTTACCACCTTCGTAAGATTGTTTATCAGGAAAGCGAATCCAGTTGCCTTGTGGTAAATAAAACTTCACTTTACCGTTTGGTACGACACACGGCACTACTAACAATTTTTCACCGCACATAAATTGCTGATCAAAACTATGCGCTAGCACATCATCAGGAAATGCTAAAACCATTGCACGCTGAATTGGCAAGCCAGTTTGCTGTGCTTGTATGGCACTTTGCTCTAAATAAGGAATAAGTTGGTAGCGCAATTTAAGCGCTGCAAATACCGCATCACTTGCTTGCTCTGTGTAAGACCAAGGTTCGCGAGGACCAATACCGTGTAAGCGCATATGTGCGCTAAATACCGACGCTTGTGCCCAGCGCACGTAAAGTTCTGCGTCGCGGGTGTCTTTGTAAAAACCACCAATGTCGGTTGCAAAAAATGGCCCACCCGACATACCCCACGCTAAACTGCCACGAATGCTTGCCGCTAAACCCTGCCAATCGGCCTGTGGGTCGCCGCCCCATTGTGCAGGGAAACGTTGGCTGCCAGTCCACGCTGAGCGGCTAAACAAAAATGGCCCTGTTTTACAGTACTTTTCTGCAGCTTCATAAACGCAGCGGTTGTACAGCATGCTATAAACATTATGCAGTCTAATGCCGCTATCGCCACTGTGCGATACCATGTTTTCGTCTTCTAGCTGTTCGCCAAAGTCTGCTTTTATCATATCTACGCCCAGCTCAAACAATGGCTTGTGCGATTCGAGCCAGTATTCGTAAGCGTCGGGGTGAGTAAAATCTAAAATACCCGACTCTGGTAATGGTGTAAGTACTTCGCCAAATGGGCTTAAATCCCACTCGTATTGATACGCTTTACCGGTGCGTTTATCTTTTATAAGCCAGCCATTTTCGGCCGCTTTAGCAAATAATGGGTTATTTACCGAGATCATCGGGTATTCCCATACGCAAATTTTAAAATCCATGGCTTTTAGTTCATCAAGCACTGGTTTTGGGTCGGCGTAGCGTGTTGGATCCCATTCAAATGCAAAGCGGGTGTCGGTGTCTTGCCATGCGCGGCCATCAAGAGTAATTACGTCGCACGGCATACTTTTAGCACGCACTTCGCGGGCAACACTCAGTAATTCGTCAGCATCTTTGTAATACGCTTTTGATAAAATAACACCAAAGCTCCACTGCGGTGGCACCGGTGCAAAACCTGTTAGCTCACAGTAACGGTTAATGCTTTGAGCAGGTGTTTGTTCTTGATATAAAAATACATCTAGCGCCTCATCTTCAACTAAACATACATATGCGCGTTGCGACCACAGTGCGTAACCTACGCCATGAGTTACCGGTGCAGGTGTATGTACAAATAAGTTCCAGCCTTCTGGGCTCCATGCATACGGTGTGTTTTTATAAGACTTTTCGGCGTTAACGCCTAGCGCATCGTGGTTGTATGAACGAATAAGTTGGCCGCGTTTATCAAGCTTTCCCCATTTTTCGCCAAGACCATACACGGCCTCATCGTAGTTAAGCTCTAAGCTTAATATCCAGCCGTTATCAGTTTTAGCCAGTGGCGGTAAACGATGCTGGCGTACAAAGTGGCCATCGGTTGCTGATTGCTGCACTAGCTCATCGTTTTTATAAAGTTTGAAATGAAAAGGGTCGCAGTAAAACTCTAGCCGGTATTCGCCACCACTTACACTGTAATCATTATTGTTTTTGCTAAGTGTGAGGGGGTATTCTGATGGGGTTGTGGTTAATATTTTAAACTGCTCGTCATGCGTGGTGCCTGCATTTAAACGTAAACCAAACTGGCTTATCGTTACGCTAATATCACCAAACTGAGTGGGCAAAACCAGCACATTGCCTTGTAACTTTGGCTGTGCGGTTAAGCATGCTGGCTCTATTGCGTTCCAGTCTGGCTCACGTAATTCAAATGCATTCATGGGAGTTCCTTAACCAATTATTAGTCTTGTATAAGACACAAGTTAAATAATTGTAATCCCCATGTCAACGTAAATAAACTCAAGATGAATTATTTACATCGCAATTTTTAAAAAATGCCAGGTGCCGATGTAGCCACCAGCGATACGCCGCTCAGTCCTAGTAACGTAATAGCTATAATGCGTATCCATTTAGCGTCAACGTAAGGCGTTAATTTACGAGCAAAATGCGTAACTAACAACACTAAGGGAATAGCCGCTGCAATTAAAAACATAATGTCGAGCCCAGGCAAAGTACCGAATAAAGCGATACCTACACGTACTAGTCCACCAATAGTAAATACCGCTAATAACGTACTGCGAATAGCTTCAATAGACCAACTTTGCTTATAACACTGAAACACAAGCGGCGGCCCTGAGGTTGAAAACAACCCACCAAGTAATCCACTCACCCCTCCAGCTATTAAAAACGAACGAGGGAGGCTTTGTTTATTAGCACGATCGCGGCCAATCAGCATTAAAGCGCAGCACAGCAGAATACTTACACCTAAAATAAAGTTTAAATAGTGCGTTAAATGCGACGACATAAACTCAAGCAGCACAAAACCTATCAGCATTAACGGTATACCGGTATACAACATAAGTTTTAGCTCGGGTACTTTTACCGAACTGCGGTTTTTAACGACCACGGTTGTTGAATTAACTAACCCTAGCAAACTCACTAAAAATGTAGTTGCCGTAAGTGGCAATACATCAAGCAACGTAAAGCTTGCAACCACCAGCAACCCAAAGCCAAACCCGCTAAGAGTTTGCATTACAGTGGCAAGACTTAGGCACAACGCCATAAGCAAAATGAGTTCAAAAGAAATACTGAGCACTTTTAATTTCCTAAGGGTGAGCTATTGTAGTGTAACGATTTGTTTTTAGGCATAATGTATATTTTGCGCCTATAAAACATTACAGCAGTAGTTCACGTTTAATTGAGCTAGCGCAAATATGCGTAAAAGGTTTCACCTATGATATAACTACAGGTGGATTAAATTTAATGGTAAATAATAATGAGTAACTCTATGTTTGATCACAAATTAAGTGGCCCAAGCTTGGCTTTTCAACCGCTTTACTTACAAGTGGCTGATTATATTAAACAGCTCATTGTTGAAAGACGCTGGGTACCTGGCGAAGCACTACCAAGCGAATTTCGCCTTGCTGAAGAATTTAACGTAAGCCAAGGTACGGTTCGTAAAGCACTTAATTTATTAACCGACAATAAAATAGTGACTCGTCGCCAAGGCGTTGGTACGTTTGTATCAGAGCATACTGCGCAAGATGCCTTATTTAGGTTTTTTCCGTTACAAGCCGACGGTAAAGGCGCTGATTTGCCAAAGGCTGAACTGCTATCGGTTGAGCTTTGTGCAGCGCCAATTGAAGTAATAGAAGCGTTACAACTCAATAAAAAAGACAAAGTTACCAAGCTTGTTCGTAGACGTATTCTTGATAACGAATTTTGCATGAGCGAAACTATATACCTACCGCAAAGCTACTTTCCTGATATACATCAAAGTAGTGATATTCCGCATACATTGTACCATTACTATCAAACCAAATTTAACCAAACTGTACACAAAACCCAAGACAGTATTAAAGCTGTACTTGCTACAGCTGATGATGCCAAAATGCTTGCTATTAAAGCTGGCGACCCACTGCTGTTGGTATCACGAATTACCGAATCAATCGAAGGTAAGCTAATTGAATACCGCCAAAGCAAATGCCGTAGCGATCATTACCACTATCAAATTGAACTTGATTAATTAAAAGCGTGTTTAGTGCTAAAAACTCACTTTAGCGCATAATAATTAAATATTTTTTAAAGGCAGCAAACGCTGCCTTTTTGCTGCCTGTAGGTTTTTTAACCCACCCATTTACTACTTTGCTGTTAACACAGTATTGACACTGTTTGATTCGTATAATAACTTATGTCTTATACAAGACCCAAGTCATTATGCATTTTTAACAGGAATTCCCAATGAGTTCATTAAATAATATCCCTCCAGTAGGGTTCGGTTTATGGAAAGTAGCACAAGAAGATTGTGCGCAAACGGTATACCAAGCCATTAAGGCAGGTTACCGCCATCTTGATTGCGCATCAGACTACGGTAACGAAGAACAAGTAGGCGATGGCATAGCCCAAGCAATAAACGATGGTTTATGTACTCGCGAAGAATTATGGGTAACATCAAAACTGTGGAATACCTTTCATGCACCAGAGCATGTTGGCCTCGCGATTGATAAAACACTGAGTGATTTAAAGCTAGATTACCTAGACTTATACCTAATTCATTTTCCGATTGCGCAAACATTTGTGCCAATAGAAACCCGCTATCCACCAGAGTGGTTTGTTGACCCAGACGCGCAAAATCCACAAATGGAGCTGGCAAAAGTGCCGCTATATTTAACGTGGCAAGCAATGGAAGAGCAAGTACATAACAACAAAGCTAAACGCATTGGAGTATGTAATTACTCAAGCGCGCTGCTTCACGATTTAATGACCTACGCAAATATCAAACCCGCTATGTTGCAAATTGAGTCGCACCCTTATTTAACGCAAGAGCGATTAGTAAGATTAGCTAAGCAGTACGATATTCCGGTTACTGCGTTTTCACCACTGGGTGCGCTTTCATACCTTGAGCTAGAAATGGCTGATAAAACTGAATCAGTTCTTGAGCAAAGCGTTGTTAAAGCGGCTGCACACAATCATGGCAAAACGCCAGCACAAGTAGTTCTTCGCTGGGGCGTGCAACGCGGCACAGCCATTATTCCAAAAACTTCAAAACTTGCACGCATGAAAGAAAACCTCGCACTGTTTGATTTTGAATTAACAGAGCAAGAAATGGCGCAAATTTCTGCGCTTAACAGTAATCGCCGATTTAACGACCCTGGGCACTTTTGTGAAGCTGCCTTTAACCGTTTTCACCCAATTTACGATTAGGAACATACAATGTCAGCTACCGAAATTAACTACGCCTCAGTGCCAACTCAATTAACATTCGATGATTCGGTTTTTCCGTGCATTGTGGTTAATAACAATAACGCCAGCACCGTTGAAGAAGCGGTAGCTTTCATTCGCGCGAATAAAAGTGAACTGGCTACAAAGCTTCGCAGCTCAGGTGCTGTGCTGTTTCGTGGCTTCCCGGTAAATAGCGCCGAAACCTTTGATACTTTTTCAGCAGGGTTTGATTACGACAATTTTACTTATAAAGAGTCACTGTCTAACGCGGTACGTATTAATTTTACCGAGCGTGTATTTACAGCCAACGAAGCGCCAAAAGATGTAGAAATATACTTACATCACGAAATGGCGCAAACGCCTATTTCGCCAAGTAAGTTATTCTTCTTTTGTAAATCGGCCGCAGAAGAAGGTGGTGCAACACCTCTTTGCCGATCAGATAAGTTATTTAGCGCATTAAAAGAATACGACAGTAAACTTGCCCATGATTTTGAACACAAAGGCCTAAAATATACCACCTATATGCCAGCCGCTGACGACGCAACATCAGGCCAAGGCCGAAGCTGGAAAAGTACGCTAAGTGTAGAAACCAAAGACGAAGCACATAATAAATTAACCGAACTTGGTTACGAGTGGGAATGGCTTGAAGACGGCTCACTAAAAGCCGTTACACCGGTACTGCCTGCGGTAGTAACTCTTGAAAATAACGTACAGGTTTTTTATAACCAACTGATTGCCGCTTACATGGGCTGGAAAGGTGTACGCGAAAACCCATCAATCGCCATTACTTTTGGCGATGGTAGTGCAATACCCAAAGCAGGACTTGATAAAATTGTTGAGCTTTCTAAAGTATTTACCTTTGATCTTGCATGGCAAGACGGTGATGTTGCTTTAGTTGATAACGAAATGGCTATGCATGGTCGTCGACCTTTTACAGGTGAACGTAAACGCCAAGTGTTAGTAGCACTTACCGCAGCAAAAGCGTAATGCAGCGTTTAAGTGGTAAATTAAGCAGTAAAATATCACCTTTATGGCAAGGCGCCAGCATTGCTGCAATGACTGGCCTTGCCGCTTTATTTTTGAGTGAGCATTACGGCGCGCCAGCCATGTTGTTTGCTTTGTTACTGGGTATGGCAGTCTCATTTTTGTATCAAAGCGATAGCCCTTGCGCCAAAGGTATCGATTTTACCGGCACCACGGTTTTGCGTGTAGGTATAGTACTGCTAGGCACACGCATAGCGCTGGGAGATTTAGTAACACTGGGTTGGCAAACAGCACTTATGTTAGCGGGCGCCATATTTACCACTATTATTTTAGGTGTAGTGCTAGCGCGCGTATTTGGCTTACAAAAACGCTTTGGTGCACTAACAGGTGGCTCGGTTGCTATTTGTGGAGCGTCTGCTGCGCTGGCTATCTCGTCTATTATGCCAAACAGCGAGCATAAAGAACGCGATACCCTATTAACCGTTATTGGCGTAACAGCTATGTCGACTATCGCTATGATCCTCTACCCTATCGTGGTTAATTATCTTGAGTTTGACGCCCATAATGCAGGCGTATTTTTAGGTGGCACAATACATGATGTAGCCCAGGTAGTGGGTGCAGGTTATTCGGTATCACCCGAGACAGGCGATATAGCAACTCTAACTAAGCTAGTACGTGTTGCAATGCTACTACCCGTTGTACTTATTATGATGGTTGTTATTAATCACTCAAATAAAGAAAAACACGGAGAGTTACCTAAAGTACCTGGGTTTTTAATTGGCTTTGTAATACTTATGGTAATAAATAGCTGCTTTTCAGTTCCTACAATAGTACTTGAAACCGCTAACGAACTTTCGCAGTTCTTTTTAATTGCTGCTATTTCAGCCATAGGTATGAAAACTAATTTAGGAAAACTAACCGAAGTAGGTATGAAACCCATTATTTTAATTGTGGCTGAAACACTTTGGATTGCGTTATTAATACTTGGATTTGTAATTTGGAGCTAAAGAATTACATTATTTAGGGTATATCTCAAAAAAAATTAGTAGGTAATTAGGTCATGTTTTAACCAATTAAAAGCTGTATTTTGCCTACTTTAAAACTACGCACAAAAACAGGCTTAACGTATTGATTAAACAAAGCTTACCTTTATTTTAAAAGTATAAAATATCATCTTAATCATAACTAATTAGTTAAAAAAACAACAAACAAATAAAGTACTTACTCTAAAATAAATTTACAATAGGGCTTGGTATATACTTTAATTTACTGTTATCCTGCCTCGCATCGGGTTGACAGAAAACCCTATTTATTTGTAAGTACCACGTTGTTTTAGTAATAATCCTTCGCGTTATCCTCAGTTAAATGTATGTTTTCTTCCTGTTAAATTGCCTAATTTAAGGCGCACTTTTATTAATCCTTAGGATACTATTATGTCTACAACTACAACTGGTACAGTTAAATTTTTCAACGAAGCAAAAGGTTTTGGTTTCATCGAGCAAGAATCTGGTCCTGATGTTTTCGCACATTTCAGCGCAATCTCTGGCGACGGTTTCAAAACTTTAGCTGAAGGCCAACGTGTACAGTTTACTGTTACTCAAGGTCAAAAAGGCCCACAAGCTGAAAACATCGTTAGCATCTAATTGCTTTCGTTAAATGGGTTAGCAATAACCCATTTTGAATACTAGTTTGAAAGAAGTTTTGTTTTATTTGTTAGTACCGAGTTGTTTTAGTAATAATCCTGCACGATATCCTCAAGTTAACTATTTTTTCCGGCTCAATCGCCTCTTTTCAGG
>NZ_JACJEN010000010.1:116279-135864 GCF_014164075.1 Pseudoalteromonas sp. SG45-3
GGTTTTATCGAGCAAGAATCTGGCGCAGACGTGTTCGCACATTTCAGCGCGATCTCTGGCGACGGTTTTAAAACTTTAGCTGAAGGCCAACGTGTACAGTTTACTGTTACTCAAGGTCAAAAAGGCCCACAAGCCGAGAACATTGTTAGCATCTAATTGCTAAACAATTGAATGGGTTAGAGATAACCCATTAATATATTTACCTTCATAATTATTTAGTCGAATATCTTCAAAACCTCCTCTGTAAATATTTTCCAAGCGCAATCTCATTTGTATACACAACTCATTAATTAGTACATTTTTAAACACATTTACTACTATCTCTCTTGAGCGAAAGCGTTGTATTGCCTACAATAGCGCATACTTCATTCAATATAGAATATGACCATGAACGACACTACCGCAAAACCTGCTTTACCAGATCGCCTTTCTATCAACCCACGTAGCCCACATCATGTGGAAGAAGTTTTTGAACACGATATTGGTATCACGTTCAACGGCAAAGAGCGTTTTGATGTTGAAGAATACTGCATCAGTGAAGGTTGGATAAAGTTTGCATCTCCAAAAGGGCTTGATCGTCGCGGACAACCTCTTTTACTTACAAGAAAAGGCACTGTTGAAGCCTTTTATAAGTAAGCTAATCATACTTACTAAAAAGCGACACCTTATTAGGTAGTCGCTTTTTTTGTGCATTTTTATAACTCATTTAATGGGTTTAGCTTTATTCATGCTCAACCTGATGAAGTTTCATTATAATTATTTAAAAAGTATGTTTGAATAGCGCCATATAGTTTAGATATACAGAAACCCACAATGAATAAAGTAACTATTTTAGATGGCGGCATGGGACGTGAACTTAAGCGCATTGGCGCACCGTTCTCACAGCCACTTTGGAGCGCACAAGCACTAATAGAAGCCCCGCATTTTGTAACCCAAGCACACCAAGGTTTTATAGATGCCGGTGCTGAAATAATTACAGCTAACAGCTACGCCTGTGTGCCCTTTCATTTAGGTGAAGAGCTATATCAAGCTCAAGGCGCAGCCCTTGCACAGCAAGCTGCCGTTATTGCAAAAGAAGTAGCTCAAAATGCTAAACAAAATGTATTAGTAGCAGGTTCATTACCACCAGCATTTGGCTCTTACCGCCCTGAACTATTTGAAAGCGAACGCGCATTTACTATTTTAGATACGCTATACAAAGCGCAAGACGAGCACGTAAATTTATGGATTGGCGAAACTATATCGAGCATTGAAGAGGCGCACGTTATGGCAAGCGTCCTTAAAGGCTCAAACAAGCCATGTTATTACGCATTTACTTTAACTGATGTGATAAGCGAGCAAGCGACACTTCGCTCTGGTGAGCTGGTAAGTGACGCAGTAACGGCTTTGCTTCAACAAAATGTTGCTGGTATTTTCTTTAACTGTTCAATACCTGAAGTTATAGAGCAAGCCTTTAGCGATACCAACGCAGTATTAGCCAAGCAAAATAAAAGTGTTGTTTTAGGGGCGTTTGCTAATGGCTTTACACCTATAGCACGCGATTACAAAGCCAACGAAGGCTCACAAGCGTATCGCGATATTTCACCTTCAGAATATCTAGACTTTGCTAAAAAATGGCACAGCCAGGGCGCAAGCATTATTGGTGGCTGCTGTGGTATAGGCCCTGAGTTTATTGAAGTGCTGGTAAACTGGAAAAAGGAACTTGAAAGCGCCTAAGCTTTTAGGGCTTATTGGCTACACCAATCGTGTTAATTTATTAGGCATTTATAGCGACAGATAAGTAGCGTGATAACAAGGCATAAATATCGACATGTAGCTGTTCTACATGAGAAATTTATAACGCTGTTAGCGCTCTATTTAGCACGCTAGAATGATTAAATATTTAAGTCGATTGGTGTCATTCCCAACACCCAATCAAGCCCTTGTATTGCTGTAGTAGGAAATGCGGTTGCATGGCTCGCCCCTTCAATAACAACGCTTTTTAATTCAATATTGTCACTGCTAAGTGCATTAATTTTTTGCGTTAATAGCTTTGCCCCTGCCACCATATTTTGCCCTTCACCAAAGCTTGGCGTTTCCTTTGCCCCTACCGATATATAAACCTTTGTAGGCACTTTAGGCTTATGTGCTTGTAGCGCTAATACTGCATTGCTGTTAAACCAAACCGATGGGCTGCCAATAATATAATTGTTAAATAAATCGGGCATCGTAAATAAAATAGTGGCACCAAATAACCCGCCTAAAGAATTACCTATATAGGTTTTTTGTATGCTACTTGCTCGGTAGTTACTTTGTATAAATGGCAGCACAGTATTTTTTAAAAACAGCGCATGATTTTGAGCGTTACCGGTTTGCTTTTTCCAGCTTTGAGCCTTATTTGGGGTGTAGTCTCTAATTCGACTATTAGACCCTCTAGATCCTTTTTCGTAGCTAATGGCCACAATAATAGCCTCTTGCATATTGCCGCTATTCATAGGAAACCGTGTAGCACCCGCCACAATAGGAAACGTATACGGTGCATCGGTTAAATAAATAACTGGATATATTTTTTCAGGATGCTTTTTATATGACTTAGGGAGCTGAATAAAAACAGGATATACCCGTTTAGTAGCAGGCTCAGTTAACTCAATAACACTACTTCTAGGGATTTGGTACGGGGTATTTGCGCTTAATTTAAAACACATTAAAGCGCAGAGTAACAGCAAGTATTTTAAAGCAGTATTCATTTATATTAATTAACCTAAGCCAAGCGTAATAATCGATATTGAATGACAACTTTAACTCACTTTTAGCTTTAGGCTATTAAAAAACAAAGTTAAATATTGAAAGGCAGTGCTACATGTTAGCTGTTTGTAGCACTGATAACGCTAAGCTGCCTGATCAGTTTCAGTGCTTGAACACGGGCAGTTATCGTCATTTTGTTTAAGGCATTGTTGGTAATTAAACCAATGAGCTACAGCAATAAAAGCCGAGCCTATTAAGGTTAGTGCTTTTTCGGCTATTTCATGCCCTAGCAATACCGCACATATCATAAAAGACAGCCCAATAACGCCGCAGGCCATATAACGTTTACGCTTGCGCTTTTTACAGCCTAAACTTAATGCCAATAAACTGGTGGGCAATACCGCCGCAAGAATCCATAAATGAAACTGTTCACTATCTATTTGCAATACGGCAAAGCTTGGTAATAACGCTAAAATAACCGGGGTTGCAAAACAATGTACTGTGCACATTACCGATAACCCTATTGCCATACGATCCATAACACCTTGACTCGACTTCATTACTTCCTCTACTCATCAATTTTTTAAACAACGGCTTTACGTTTTAAAAGGCATTTAAGTAACAATAGTTAATTACTATTGATACATTATAACATTTCCCACATAATTGATATAGTATAACATCCACCAAGGTAGTCAAATGAAACGTAGATCACAATTAGCTGTTCTCATAGCAGCTTTATTGCCGGCTAGTGTGCTTGCATCCACAATTGAAGGCGTTGTTTTAAACAACAAAGGTAAAGTAGTTACCAATGCAACGGTAGAAGTTGAAGGCTCAGACCTTAAAGTAGCCACCGATAAAAACGGTAAATTTGTAATAACCGAGCTAAAAAATGGCTTAAAAGAGCTTCACGTTGTAGCGCCTGGTTATGCGCATCTCCATCTAGATATAACAATAACGAATGATGAAAACCAATCAGTTACGTTTAATTTAAAGCGCTCGCCTATTGAAGTTATTGATATTGAAGCGACCCCTATTCATATGTCGGCAATGGAATCTGCATCGCCTGTTAGTGTTTTATCTGGCGAACAACTAAGGCGCCAACAAGCCGCAACCCTTGGCGATAGCCTTGAAAAACTCCCAGGCGTTAATACTAACTTTCACGGGAAGGTAGCCAGCACACCTATTATTCGTGGTTTAAGCGGCCCTCGTGTACTTATTACTCAAAATGGCCTTGATGTAAGTGATGTGTCTCGCGTTGGCCCTGATCACTCTGTTGTATCAGAGGCGTCTACAGCACAACAAATTGAAGTATTACGCGGCCCTGCAACACTGTTTTATGGCAGTGGCGCCATTGGTGGCGTAGTAAATGTAGTAGATAACCGCGTACCAACCGACAGCACAACACGCGGCGAGTGGAACGTAGAACATAACTCGGTTGATAACCAAAAAGTTGCCTCGTTTAATGCCACCACAGGTACAGACTCGGTGGCTTTTTATGCCGATGCGTTTTGGCGTGAAGCCGACGACTACGAGGTACCTGTAGCTGCTGATATAGATAGCGACGGCGAAGAGCATCGTGGCGATTACAAAGTTGAAAACAGTAATGAAGAGTCTGACGGCTTTACTGTTGGCGCTAGCTATTTAATGGATAACGGCTTCATTGGCTTAGCAGTAGAGCAATTTAATCGTCAATACGGTATTCCGGGCCATACGCACGGCGATGAAGAAGAGGAAGAACACAGCGACGAAGAAGAGAGCGTATTTGCTGATTTAGAGCAAACTAAAGTGCAATTATTAGGTGAGTACAACCTAGATAATAAATGGCTAAACAAAGTAAACCTGCGCGTTGGCCATACCGACTACGAACACGCTGAAATTGAAGGTGGCGCTGTTGGCACTACCTTTAAAAACGAAACAAATGAATTACGTATAGACCTACTACATAACCAATTTAGCGAGTGGAATGGCGGCATTAGCTTTCATTACAAACAGAGCGATGTTGAAGCACAAGGTGAAGAGGCTTTTACGCCTCCATCAGAAACCGAAAGCTTTGCTGTAGCGCTAATGGAAGAAAGGCACTTTGGTGATTTTTTAGTGCAAGTAGGTGGACGTATAGAGCGTGTAACAATTGAAGCTGGCAACGTATTACTGCCAAATATTGACGCTCACGCACACGATGAAGTAGAAGAAGCCGACGAGCATGACCACGAAGAAAGTGCAGAAATCACTCGCGTATTTGATGTAGAGCATGAGTTTACGCCAGTCAGTTTATCGGCAGGGGTAGTATGGGACTTTACACCTAACTATAACTTAGGCCTTTCTGTGTCGCGCTCTGAACGTGCGCCTTCTGCCTCTGAGTTGTTATCGTTTGGGCCACACATTGGTACTGGCACTTACGAAGTAGGCGCACTATTTGATTTAGATGAAGACGGCCATTTAGGTTTATCTGATCAAGCAATAGACCTAGAAACAGCCAATAATATCGATTTAACCCTACGTAAAACCCAAGGTGATGTTGGCTTTATTTTAAATGCCTTTTACAACCAAGTAGATAACTACTATTACCAAATAGACACTGGTTTATACGCACAAAGTGGCCACGACCATGGCGATGAAGAAGGCGCTGACGAACACGACCATTCATCAGAACTGCCTGTTTATTTATTTAAAACAGACGACGTAATTTTACACGGTTTTGAAGCGCAAATTGCGTGGCAATTAACCGATGAGTTTAAAGTAGATTTATTCTCTGATTACGTGCGTGCACGCCTTAAAGACGGCGGCGATTTACCCCGTACACCACCGCTTCGTTTTGGTAGCGAGTTAAGCTATCAAACAGATCAATTAAGTGCGCATATTCACGTTACTCGCTATCAAAAGCAAGACCGCACAGCCCCACAAGAAACAGCAACAGACGGCTACACATTGGTGGATGCAAGCATCTCTTACGACCTTTCAGTATTAAACCAAGATATGTCTGTTTACCTGCGAGGCACCAACTTAACAGATACAGAAGCACGCGTGCACAGCTCGTTTGTAAAAGGTATAGCACCACGTCCAGGGCGTAGCTTTGCGCTAGGCATTCGCGGTTATTTTTAAGCATTAAAAAATTATAATTAAAGGAAATAAACATGAAAAAACTATACAAATTAAAGCTTATTGCACTGGCTATTAGCACTACATTTATTACAGCCTGTGGCGATGCAGAGACCAATATTGTAGAAAAAGATCCTATTGTTGTAGAGGACGAGCACGATCATGACGATGATGATCACGACCATGATGATGGCTACACAATTGATTCATTAGGCAGATTAGCTGTGCTTGCAGGCAACAGCAACGAAGCCAGCTTTTATGACCTAGATGACAACGCTTTACTTGAAACATTTACCCTGACGAATGATTCAAACACGCTGTCGTCATCACCTGATTTTCGTTATGCCGTTATTGTAAGCAGAGCACAGGATTACTTAGGCTTTATTGATGGTGGTTTATGGCGTGAAGACCATGGCGAGCACCTGCACGATTATGAGCAAAGCCCAGCGGCTAGCAGCTATGAGTTAACAAGTGGCAGTCGCCCTACTCACTTAATAACTCACGACGGGCAATTAGCTGTTTTTTATGATGGTGATGCAGACTCAGGTACGGTTGCCTCTGTTGAAGTATTAACAGATAACGACATAACAAGCGCAACAGCAACACTACCTGGTATTAGCTACGATATGAATATGCACGGTGTAGCAGAGCCTCGCGGTGAGCATTTATTATCAACACTTCGCCGTGATGACAGCGAAAGCACATCGGTTGCTAAAGTACTGCCAGACCAAGTAGGTGTTTATCACTTTCATGATGGTGAATACGAGCTTGAACAAACCTTAGAAGTTACGTGCCCTGATTTACACGGCGCGGCACAAAACCACGACTACGTAGTATTTGGTTGTAGCGATGGCGTGTTATTAGCCCACCAGCACGAAGATGAATACGAAGCTGAAAAAATAGCGAATATTGCAGCCGTTGGCGATTTACGTATTGGTAGTATTTATGGCCACGAAGATAGCGAGACCTTTATTGGTGTAGCGTCTGGCCATGGTGGCGGCGAAGCCGTAATTGTAACTATTAACCCAGCAACAGCACAAATGGAAGAATTAGAATGGCAATTAGCCGATGGCGCAAGTGCTGTGTCGTACTCTTTTTCTGCCCATGGCGAGCACTTTTTAATATTAGACAGCTTAGGCTTTTTAAATGTATTTAGCGCACACGACCATGATGGCGAAATGCATTGGGAGCATGAAGGCCAAGTTGATATTACCGAGCAAGATGTATCAACCATGCCAGAGGGCATGAGCTTTAGCATGACAGTGGCACAAAATGGTCAGTTTGCTTATGTAGCCGACCCGATTGCTCAGCACGTTGTGCAAGTACACCTTGAAGACTTAGAAATTGAAAGTGAGCTAGAGCTTACTTTTGCTCCTAGTGCAATTACTTGGCTTGGTATTGCGCAAGAGGAGGAAGAAGACGATCACGACCATTAAGTTAATAAAAACTTGAGTAACTAGCTCACTCTTTAATTACATATTAAAAAATAAACCCATCATTAGCCAAGCTAATAATGGGTTTTAAATAGCAATCTTTCTAACGTCAGTAATTTTACTGTATTACTCACTTACAGTGCTATACACCCAATCAAGTCCTTGTATTGCTGTAGTAGGAAATGCTGTTGCATGGCTAGCCCCTTCAATAACAACACTTTTTTAATTGTATATTGTCACTGTTAAGTACATTAATTTTTTGCACCAATTGCTTGGCACCCTCAACCATATTTTGCCCTTCACCAAAAGCTGGTGTTTCCTTTTCACCCACCGAAATATAAACCTTAATAGCTGTTTTTGGCCTGTGTGCCTTAAACTTTAACAATGCATTATTATTAAACCAAATAGACGGGCTACCAATAATATAATGGCTAAATAAATCCGGTTCTGTAAATAAAATAGTGGCACCAAATAAGCCGCCAAGCGAGTTACCTATGTAGGTTTTTTGTGTATGACTTGCACGGTAGTTTTGCTCAATATAAGGAAACACAGTGTTTTTAATAAACTGAATATGGCCTTGCGCATTACCTGTTTGTTTTTTCCAATCTTTTGCAAAGGTAGGTGTGTAGTCCCTAATTCGACGAGCTGATCCAATAGACCCTTTTTCATAGCCAATGGCGACAATAATTGCTTGCTGCATTTTTCCGGTATTCATAGGAAATCGTGTTGCCCCTGCCACTATAGGAAACGTGTACGGCGCATCGGTTAAGTAAATAACTGGATATGTTTTATCCGGCTTATTTTTATATGACTTAGGCAATTGAATGTAAACAGAGTAAACACGCTTACTAGAAGGTTCGGTTAGTTGAATAACGCTACTTCTTGGGATTTCGTATGGGGTATTTGCACTTAATTTAAAACATATTAAAGTAGTAGAAAGTAATAATAGTTTTGATATTAAGTCCACATTTCACCCTTTATTAAATATAAGTAGTTTCATGTCGCTAGTTATTAAATAGCTGAGTATATTTTTGTGCGTAACTTAGCACTATTTTTGCTGTTTCTTCATTATCGAGTAATAGAATAGGAGGATCTGTTAATGGCGGTAAATCATCAAAGCTAGGTAATGGTTTTTCCAACCAGCGCCAGCATTTAGTTCGATTAGCTTCAACTTGTAATAAAGTTAATATTATTTCTTCAAGTATTTCTGGCTGACCAAACCAACCTATAGGTTTAGAAACTGCTTTTCTTCCTCCCTGGATAACACGTGGCAACTGCGACTGTTTTAGTTCTTCAATTAAAATATTCCTACGCGTCCAATCAGCATGTATATCTAGTTTTTCATTGGGGTAACGAACACTATCAGTAGTAGGGATCACTAAGCCTATTTTAACTTTATTTAGAGATTTTATTTTTTCTAAAGCCCTTTCTAAGTCTGTATCATTAGTAACAAACACAACTTGCTCAATTGAGTCATCCGTAAATACATCAAATAAAGCCTCCACCGCAATATTTACATCAGTTTGCTTTTCTTCAAGCTTCCAAATGTCCACATACTCACATTCATTTGGGTGTTTTTTAGGCTCTTTTTGATCAATTTTAAATGCACGTGTTGGGTTTACAGAGTAGTAACCTTTGATTATTTCTAGCTGACCATTTGAACTATTGAAAGTTAAAGCTCGGTGATAAGCCTGCTGATCAGCTAAAGAATCTTTTGACGTAGCTGCTTTTTCTACAATATTAGCGGTAAAAAACTTAATGCTTAAATTGTCGTTAGTATGGGCTTTACTTGCAGAACTGGGGAGGATGTAGTCATCAAATAATTTAAATATATCTAACCACTTGTAAGGTGTTCGCTTAAGACATCCATAATATAAATTATATCCATCAATATATATTCGAGTCTTCAAAGTCGATCCTTAAATTTTAGCTACAAAAAAACCGACACTAAGGTCGGCTTTTTCTCCCTATATCCAGGAGACTCAATGCTACGCGTGGAAGTAGGGTTAGTTGTTAATAATGATCTTAGTCAAAATTGACCAATACGTCAATAACTGATTTTATCGCCAATTGTAAGTTTAGATAAAATAATAAATTATATTTCCTATTTAGAACGCCCTCTCCAGCCACTCCATACATCATCTATATCATCCGCTTTATTTTTTTTCTTTTTCTTGCCTGTACCTTCTGGTTTTGCCATTGGCTTTTCATTTTTAAGCGCATCAGCTGCATCAAGGTTTGCTTGGTTTACAGCAAAACCGGTTACTTCTTCACGCTCTAGGCGTAGTTTGTTTTTCTTCTCGATTATTTTAAAGTGATGAAAATCTTCATAATCAACCAATGAAAGCGCTAAACCTACTTCACCAGCACGGCCGCTTCGACCAATACGGTGCATGTAATCAGCAGGACTGCGTGGAAGATTAAAGTTTATTACCACTGGCAGCTTTTCAATATCTAAACCACGTGCAGCAATATCAGTTGCGATAAGTACTTCGATTTCGCCCGCTTTAAATTTTTCTATTACACGAGTTCGCTCACTTTGGCCTTTATCGCCATGGAAAACTTGTGCGTTAACACCGCGTTTTTCAAGCTTAGCCGCTAGGTGCTCACAGTCTTTTTTCGCGTTCACAAAAATCAATGCTTGGCGCCATTTATGTGTTTTAATTAAATGCGCTAAAACAGTGGTTTTTTCGCCTTTATTAACCGTAAAAACACGTTGTACTAAGGTGCTTTCGTCTTTGCTTTGAACTTGTATTTCAACTGGCTCGTTTAAAAGCTCTTGCGTTAATAGCTTAACTTGCTCAGGGAAAGTTGCTGAAAACAACATGGTTTGTTTTTTAGCAGGCATTAACGCTAAAAGATCAGCCAGCTCTTCGGTAAAGCCAAGGCTTAGCATACGGTCGGCTTCATCAAGCACTAAGGTCGTTACTTTATCGAGCTTAATCGCATTGCTTGAGATTAAATCAAGCAAGCGACCAGGTGTTGCCACAATAATATCGGCGCCGCCGCGCAGTGCCTGCATTTGTGTATTAACCGATACACCACCAAACACCGCAACCGTTTTAATCGCGCCATTAAAATTTGCAGAATACGATTTAACGCTATCGGCCACTTGCGTAGCAAGCTCACGCGTCGGTACTAAAATAAGCCCCGTTACAAAATTACCTTTGCTGGCAGTATTTTTAGCGCCCTGCTCTAAAAATAGGGTTTGTAGCATAGGTAAAGCAAACGTCGCTGTTTTACCTGAGCCAGTATTTGCCCCCGCAATTAAGTCACTTCCCGTCAAAATACTCGGAATTGCTTGTGCCTGAATAGGTGTAGGTTGTGTGTATTCAAGATCAGACAATCGAGCAATTAGCTCTGGAATTAGGCCAAGTTCGTTGAAATTACTAGGATTTGCGGCTGAGGTCATAAAATTTGCGGGCTCATTACTAAAATAGCCTGCAATTTTAGCGTATTTATTACCCGTTAAGTAGGGGTTAGTGATTTTAATGTGGTTTTAGAAAAAAAGAAAAGCTGTTACTCCCTTTTCTCTTTAAATATATAACAATCGAGTTGGATTAAAAAGTGGTTATGTTTCGTCTTTGCCTAAAGCTATTTGTAGTCTAGCTTTTGTTTCTTTTAAGTAATTTATATAAGGGTATGAGTCATCTGCAATTGCTAGAGCAGATTCCATATTTTCAAGCGCTTGACGAGTATCCCCCTGCATTTCATAGCCATAAGATAAGGCTGAAAGCGCATCGACTGATTTTGGGTAGTTTTTTTTATTGTACTTAA
Source organism: Pseudoalteromonas sp. SG45-3 (assembly GCF_014164075.1). Classification (NCBI taxonomy): domain Bacteria; kingdom Pseudomonadati; phylum Pseudomonadota; class Gammaproteobacteria; order Alteromonadales; family Pseudoalteromonadaceae; genus Pseudoalteromonas; species Pseudoalteromonas sp. SG45-3. The sequence goes on from NZ_JACJEN010000010.1 coordinate 127,313, forward strand.
ACACCTCTATAGCGCGGGTAAACTGCTTGCTGCTCGTTAAGTTATAACCGAGTGATCTAACAGCGCGGTCTGGTGGCGCAACCTGCTCGCCCCATTGTTGAGATAAGTTTTGATAATAAGCATCAATAGAGGCTACATCGTCAGTTAAATCACTTATGGGCATTTGTTTAGGCAAAAATAAGTTGTGATAGGCATTAAATGCACCAGCAACGGAAGTCAGGTTATGCGAGACACCGTCAAACGCATTACTAAAGAAGCGTAGCTCTCGCACTTTATGCGATTGCAGTGATTGCTGTAATTCATCGTATCTTTCACGCATTATGCCGGCTTCTTCGCCAATATTGATATAAACGTAGTTATTCAGGTCTTTTGTTTTAGCTATAAACGATTTTGTACTTTTTACCGATGCGCCATAGTTCCACCAAACGGCAGGGCTGTAAGCAATATGCGCTTGGAAAAGCTCAGGGTTAGCTTGCATAGTATAAAGTGCAAACACGCCTGCTGCTGAGCCCCCAGCAATCACATTAAAGTTATGCGTACGATAGTTTTTATTAATTAAGGGCATAAGCTCTTGCTCAATAAATGCTAAAAACCTTGCTGCACCACCGCCTTCACCTACCGGGCCTTGTGGCTCTTTATTAACTGTGGGGTATAAATCTCTTAAGCGATTGGTGTTTTCAATAGCGACAATAATAACCTCAGGCGCAAGATTATTATTTTGCAGTCGATCCATTACAGCACTTATAAGCGGTATGTTACCCGCGCCATCTAGGCGATAAATAACTGGATAAACTTTGTTTGGATTAGCTTGGTAACTCTTTGGAAGTTGAACTACAACGGTACGTAGCTCATTTAAAATTACTGAATTGATAGTATGCGTTTGTTGCTTATAGCTAATGGTTTGCTGTTTTAAATCAGGCTCTGCAAGTGTGTTATTAGAAACTATAAATAAGCTACATATAAAAATAGCAGTGAATAAACGCATAGCTAATCCTTTAGAAAATAGTGTGTTATTTAATCTAACAGGCTTTGAGGTACAAAAAAAGGCGCATCGAGCGCCTTTTTAGTTTTAACTAATAAATAATAACCTATTGATTTTACTCAACCGTAACAGATTTAGCTAAGTTACGAGGTTGGTCAACGTCGGTACCTTTAATTACCGCTACGTAGTACGACAGTAACTGTAATGGCAGTGTGTAAACAATTGGCGCAATAATGTCGTCAGTGTGGTTTACGTTGATAACACGCATTGTGTCGTCTGACTCAAAGTGTGAATCTTTATCTGCGAATACGTAAATAATGCCGCCACGTGCGCGTACTTCTTCTACGTTTGATTTAAGCTTTTCTAATAACTCATTGTTTGGTGCTACAACAATAATTGGCATGTCAGCATCAATAAGTGCGAGTGGGCCATGTTTTAGCTCGCCCGCTGCGTAGGCTTCTGCGTGAATGTAAGAAATCTCTTTAAGTTTAAGCGCACCTTCCATCGCGATTGGATATTGTGAGCCACGACCTAAAAACAGTGAGTGATGCTTGTCGGCAAATTCTTCTGCAAGGTCTGCAATGCCATCTGCAAGCAGTAATGTTTCTTCAAGCTTAGCAGGTAGTACTTTTATAGCATTAACAATAGCACTTTGATCAAGCTGTTTTTCTTGAGCTATAGACGCAGTAAGCATTAACAAACCAACTAATTGCGTTGTAAATGCTTTAGTAGAAGCCACGCCTATTTCAGCGCCAGCTTTGGTCATAAAGGCAAGGTCTGATTCGCGTACAAGCGATGAACCAGGTACGTTACAAATGGTCATTGAGGCCATGTAACCTTGCTCTTTAGCTAGGCGTAATGCAGCTAGCGTATCGGCAGTTTCACCCGATTGAGAAATAGTAACAAGTAAGCTATTTTCATGAACAAACGACTGACGGTATCTAAATTCAGAAGCTATTTCTACATTACAGCTAACGCCTGCAAATTGCTCAAGCCAATAACGTGCAACCATACCTGAATGGTAAGACGTACCACAGGCAATAATTTGCACGTGTTTTACGTCTTTAAATATTTGCTGAGCGCTTTCGCCAAAGGCATCAATTGCTACGCGGTCGTCGTTTAAACGCCCTTCAAGGGTATTACGTACCGCAAGTGGTTGCTCGTAGATTTCTTTTAGCATGTAGTGGCGGTAGTCGCCTTTGCCTGATGCATCTTGTGTAATGTTTGACTCAATCACTTCACGCTCTACAGCGTCGCCATTTTCATCAAAAATTTCTACTGTGTCACGTGTAATACGCGCTACATCGCCTTCTTCTAAAAAGATGAAGCTACGAGTAACAGGTAATAGTGCTAACTGATCAGAAGCTATAAAGTTTTCGCCAAGGCCTAAACCAATAACAAGAGGGCTACCTGAGCGCGCTACAATGATTTCGTTGTCGTTTGCTTTATCAAATACAACTGTACCAAACGCACCTTCAAACTGTTTAACAGCAGCTTGTACTGATGCTAGTAAAGTCGTGTGCTGCTTACGAAGCTTATGAATTAAGTGCACCATTACTTCGGTATCGGTTTCAGATAGAAACTCGTAGCCTTCTTCTTTAAGCGATGCGCGTAAGCTTGCGTGGTTTTCAATAATACCGTTGTGCACAAGTGCTAACTGGTTGTTTGATACATGTGGGTGTGCATTTGCTTCTGTAACGCTACCATGTGTTGCCCAGCGAGTGTGTGCAATACCTGTATGACCGCTAACGCCTGCTTTCTCAAGTGCAGCTTCTACGTTTACTACTTTACCTACTGCTTTAACAGTATTAAGTGTGTTGCCATCAAGCAATGCTACGCCTGCTGAGTCATAACCACGGTATTCAAGACGTTTAAGGCCTTCAACTAAAATTTTGTTTACTGGACGTTCTGCAACTGCCCCAACTATTCCACACATAGTGTCTCCATTAATTTTTTAATTCTAGTAACTCACTTTGTAGTTACTATTCAATAATCTCTGCGCAAATTAGTTTTACACCACACGCCTCAATTGCTTTGCGTTTTTCGTCTGCTAAGCCATTGTCGGTTATTAATGTGGTTACTATTTTCCACGGTAATTCTAAATTTGGTATTTTTCGGCCAATCTTATCTGATTCAACCATTACAATTACTTCACGAGCAGCTTTTGCCATAACTTGGCTTAAACCAACTAGCTCATTAAAGGTAGTAGTACCACGCTTTACATCTATGCCGTCAGCGCCAATAAATAGCTGATCAAAGTCGTAAGAGCATAATACGTTTTCGGCAACTTGCCCCTGAAATGATTCAGAATGTGGATCCCATGTTCCACCGGTCATCAAAAGTGTTGGCTCATTCTCGAGCGCTAGCAAACGACTCGCGACTTTAATGGCATTGGTCATTACAACTAACCCGCGCTTATTTGCAAGCTCAGGGATCATCGCAGCCGTAGTACGCCCGCTATCAATAATAATACGGTTATGATCTTTTATAAGTTTTGCTGCTGCCTTAGCTATAGCGACTTTGCGCTTTGAATCTATTTCATCGCTAACAATTTCTTTAGGCAGAGCAATAGCACCGCCGTAACGGCGCAGCAATAAGCCACTTTTTTCAAGCGCGGTTAAATCTTTTCGAATGGTTACTTCAGATGTTTGAAACTGTTCAGCTAAAATATCGACAGCCACTTCACCTAATTCATTAACTTGAGTAAGGATCAGATGGCGGCGTTGCTGGGTGTTTCGTTTGGTCATAAGTAATTACAATTAAGTTTCGCTTCGAAAGTTATTGGATTTTAAACGAAACATAATAAATGGCAAGTGAATGCGTAAAAAAAGCGCAATGTGCGCTTTTTAATTTAACAGCATGTAGATGTGGTGAAACATTCTAACTTGCTCAGTGAGCTAGAAACTAGATTACTGAGCACGCTATTATTTTTTAGTTCAAATAAGGATATATTAAAAACTCACTACCTAAAATATATAAACTCCAAGAATCACGCTCATCTTTTTGAATTAATACATCGTGGTAATTATTCGAGATTTGTGGACTCTCCCAAATAACTTGATTTGATAACTTATCCACTAGGCTAATTGTTTTTTCTATAGAGTAATGCGCCAGATAGTTTCGGCCATAAACGCCACCTATAGCTTCATCGAGGATTTTCTCTTTGTGGTAAATTGTAAAGCCCTTAATTTGTTGTTCGTCCAAAATTTCTAATGCTTTCGTTTTCGTATCTAATACTATTAAACCACCTTCTTCATCGAAAGTACCAAAAGTACGATAATCAATTATTAGCTCTAGTTGAGGATCTGAATCTAGCTGAATAGCATGTACATGCGCTACATGGCTTGTTGTTTCTTGTAAGAAATCTAAAGGTACAGGCCAATTGCTACTGTCAATTGAAATGGGTGATAAGCTTGGATTTTCGTAAAAAGCTATACCTAAATCGTAATAACCTATTATTATTTTTGACAACTCCTCAGACGGCAAGTAAGGAAAGTAGGCTCTTGATACGACTTCTCCTGTTTGTTTAGCGATTGTGTAATATCTAATATCACTTTTAAAGCTCAAGTGTGTTTCGGACTCTGTAAAAGCAAAATCATACGAATTAGAAAAAGTCACTTCTGCAACGCTAGTTTGCCAAATTACACTGGTTGAACCTGTATTGCGTTTAACAATAAATGTCTCGTTGTTAATTTGAGTTAATGAATACTCAATTTGATTTTCATTATCTTGCGTTAACAGCATCTCTCCAGTGAAAGTAACAGGTGCATTATTGTGCGTTACCTTAGCCGAACGGCCAAAATCTGAAATGCTAACCGTATCATCAACAGCACCAACAATATGAAGATTAGGAAGTTGACCTTGAGCCACTGATGAATACTCAAGCTGCCATAGCCCATTCTCATAGCTAAAGCTTTGCATCGCATATTCTTCGTATAAATAACTTCCTTCTAAACTATCTGTTTTGCTTACTAATAATGACTGTATTCCATCATTATCAAAATCAACAGCACCTATTACTCTCCCAATGGGGTTTTCAGCAATAGATACAGAGAACAATTGCCACTGCTGATCAAAGTAATAAAGCTCTTTTGAATTAGAAAAATAAACATGACTATAAGGACTATCTACTTCAAGGCTAATCGAAATACCATCATTGAAATTAGTCTCAAACTTTTCACTACCCACCTGCAGTTCACCACCTTCCCACCATATTAGTTCACTATAATGTTCGGAGGCCTTATATCTAGTTACACGACAATTATCACCACTGGTAAATGCCTTAAATTTATATTCAGAATAGGGTCCTATCAGGTATTTGTTCTGTTTGACATCAAATATACTTTCCCTATCAATTAACTCTTTAAAGCCGTCGTTATTCAAATCACAAACTTGAATCAAGCGATTTGAATAATTAAGTGAAAGGTCCGGCGCAACAATAAGCGTAGTGATAGAAAGATCATTTCCATTAATAAGATAGCTATCATACGAATGCCCCGCCGAAAGAAGAATATCTTCAATACCATCGCCGTTGTAATCAAATACCATAGAGTTATAATTTTCAGCCGAAACATCATCTATCAGCAAACTACTTGAGCCCTCATTAGTTAAAAATATTTGATGCTTAGCTGCCTCTTGGTTGTAAGTAATACTTAGCCAATTTAGTTGCGTCCCTGACTGATTAAGAAATGCACCTACATGCTCAACATTTGAAGGTAAGGGAGGTATCCATTTATTGTATTCTAGCAAACCTGTCTCACTGAGACTTAAGATATAATTATCATTACCGCGTAATACACCCCTTTTTTGGTTCGAAAGCTTAATTGAAGCTACACTGGATGTTGAGTTGTTCACATAACCAACTGAGCGATTATCTACGCCACCGAGTGATTGAAGGTTGATTTGGTGTTTAATTCTTATTTGATTGTCAGAGTTTGAGATATCAACAGCAAAATTTACGTTTAAATTACTACCAAAGTCAGGCGCGTTGCTTAACCAATTAATCTCTCCTTGTTCTGAAATCGAGATATTACTTGGCCCATAAGCAATTTTGTATTCAAAAGGACCATCGAACTCATCATTGGATAAGTTAATAATGGCTGTATAGTGTTCACCTAATTCTATTTCATCATATGCAGTAATGTCAGAAACAATTGCTGGCAGTTTTTCTAATTTAAACTCATGCTCCACAGTATTTTCTGCACCACTTGGGTCTACAACTGTTAACGAAATACGATAAAGGCCAGGTAGGTCTCCAATAAAGTCAATTTTGCTACCGGTGCCAAGTTGCCAACTAGCATTCTGCGGAAAAGTTATTAATTTCCACTCATAACCTAATGGTTCAAAATCAGAGTCCTTGGACTGCGTTGCATCAAGAGTAAGGATAGAGTGTCGTAGAGCTTTGTTCGAGCCTGAAATACTTGCTATAGGAATAGAGCTGGCAGTATTGTTATAAACATTATCTAAGTCAGTTAAATAAAACTCTAGTGGCAAAAATTCATTAGATAGATGTATGGTCGAAATGCCATTAGCTTTGAGAGCTACACTAGCAGTATTTTGTGATATTAGGGTGTACTTTGCTCCTATTATTGAAGGCAGAGATATATCATTGGTTGGATAAAACTCATCAGTTTTTATTGTTAGTTTTCCTAAATCACTAAAATAAACTTCGCCATTAAAACCAATACCATACCCAACATTGGTTGCATCTAAAACAGCATCAAGCCTTACATTAGAGAATAAAATATCAAGGGAATTTTCATCAGCACCTTTAAATTGAATATTCACAGTAGCGCTACTGTCACTATTAACTCCCTGACTATTAGCAATAGCAAAACCTTCTGTTAAATAGGTAACCCCAAGCACTTCGTTACTAATTGTTAAACTAGGTACTACCCCATATTCTAAAACAAATTCAGCGTTAGAGTTTTCGATATAAATATCAGATTGCCCATTAAAAACCCACCCAGCAGCAGAGCAATTGTTATAAGTAATTATATAGTGCTGATTAGCCTCTTCCTCTTTCATGTCAGCAGAGCCAGTAACACAACCGAAATTATCAGATTGGTTATCTAGCACTGGGTCGTGGAGAAATAGATTTTGATAATCCTCTCCAAATACTATGGAATTTAGGCTATCTATTAGATATGAGTACTGAGTTGTTAGTTGAGTTACATTACTTGCTGTTATTTCGAATAAAGATAATTCACCGTCATAGGTAGGCGTATTTTGATAATCAGGCTTAACAAATTTAGTTTTTCCAGAAGAACCAGAATCATTATTAGCAGGTTGGCTGGCATCATTACCCCCTCCCCCACAACCGGCTAAAATAATTGTTAAACAGAATAATTTAGTTAGTTTATTTAATTTCATTACTTACTCCTTGTAACATGAATTTTACATTATTAAAGCTTTTTTAAAAAGGAATATAATAAAAGTCAAAATTTGTTTAAAACCTTTTTAGCCCATACAAAAAGGTAATAACAACTTTTCAGTAAAATATATAAGCATGAGATAATACTTAATAATGTATGCATATAAATGAATAACAAACTCAATGAAATTATTTAATAGCGTGACTAAGCCATATTTAATGCAAAGAAAACAAACAGGCGAGATATGCCGATTATTCAATAAAAGCCCGAGCAAAGGTAATTTAAAGCGTATTAAAGAGCTGTTCGCACAATGCGGTGAAGAGGTAATTATAGAATCAGGTTTTCATTGCGATTATGGCAATCAAATAGTTATTGGTGATCGTACTTTTATAAATATTAATTGCACACTCCTAGATTCGCCATTAGCCAATTACTCAATCACCATAGGTGATGACTGTTTAATAGGCTCAAACGTTCAGCTTTTATCTGTGTCACATGCTACTAATCCAGCAGAAAGGCTTAATAAAGAAAACTTTGCAGCCCCTATCGCGTTAGGCAATAACGTATGGATTGGCGCAGGCGCTATTATTTTAGCGGGTGTGAGTATTGGTGAAAATAGTATTGTGGGTGCAGGATCTGTAGTAACTAAAAATGTAATGGCTAATACCGTAGTAGCGGGTAATCCAGCTCGTGAAATAAGAACACTATAGTTATTACCGATGTGATTTTAACGTCGGGAGTCGCTATGCTCGCCCGAACTACGTGATAGGTGTTGATGTGAAAGTGTGTTAATTGTGCGCATTTCACTTTTCTGCAGACGTAAAAAAGCCCGAATCGTTAGATTCGGGCTTTCTAGAATTTGAAGCTTGGAAATGTCGTGGTGCCCACAGCGGTGGAGAGTCATGTAGCAAATGCAACTCTATTGGCCGACTGAGTTATTGAGGGGTTTTGTTGTGATTTTAACGTCGGGAGTCGCTACGCCCGACCTACGTGCTAGGTGTTGATGTGAGTGTGTGTTAATTGCGCACATTTCACTTTTCTTCAGACGTAAAAAAACCCGAATCGTTAGATTCGGGCTCTCTACAATTTGAAGCCTGGTAATGTCCTACTTTCACATAGCAAATGCTACACTATCATCGGCGCTGTTTCGTTTCACTACTGAGTTCGGCATGGAGTCAGGTGGGTCCAAAACGCTA
>NZ_JACJEN010000011.1:0-132246 GCF_014164075.1 Pseudoalteromonas sp. SG45-3
AAAAGTCGCAATAATTGCCTGCATTAGAAAGATGATTGTTATCTTAAATTCAATGCTAAGAGACGGTGTTTCATGGGAAGCGCCAAAAGTTATAAATTAACTATTGACGCCATAGTCTCTTGTTATGCGTTCATTCCATGTGCAGGGCTGATTCTGGACATGATAACCATATCTATATACCGTCCACTTTTGAATGTACTCAAACGCTTAATGCCCTCAGTTTCAAAGCCTACCTTTTCATACAGAGCTTTGGCTGAAAGATTATCAGCATGAACCTCTAATTCAACACGAACTAAATTAAGCCAATTATCAGCTTGATTGATTGCTTCATGCATCAAGGCTTTTCCGACACCTTGTCCGTGACTTTCAGGGTGAACAGCGATGGCAATAGAAGCAGTATGCTTATCCCGAACTTTATCCGTTAGGAATAGCGTCACGTGTCCAATCACCTTACCATCAACTTCTGCGACTAACGTGTATTGATTTGATGCTGAAAAGAGATTTGAAACTTGCGAAGAGCTCAAAAAAGGAAGTTGTGATGTATTTGCCATTACTTCCGTAAAGCTATAAATATTATGAAGATCTTTATGATCAAATTCTTCTAAGTGTCTAATTTTCAAGTTATATCCCTAGTGTAAGATCTGCCGAACACCTAGCAATTTAATAGTACGCTCATCAAGCATATTTCTGCCGACATAACGCTCATCTATCTACTTTATATAGTTTTAGCAAATTACCTAAGGTATTACTATCACTAAGTTTTCTAAAGTTTTTAGGTGAAGTTAATAATCCAATTTGCGCGCAGCGCGCATTTTCATGAATATATGCGCAAAAAGCAGTTTGACCAATCAATTAACTACTATATTTAGCCAATCTCAATAACTGGTTTTCGCTCATAACCGCCTTAGAACATTTGCATTGCGACATTTATCTTGGCCGCTAACACCGCTCTATTAATATGAGGTACAACAATAAACCGCTATCCATACAGTAATAAACCAAAAAAGATAAAGTATAGAATTTTAGTTGGGAATCTCTGTTTAATTAGTTTAAGCCTAAAAACAAAATTCTGTCCCCTATGAAAAGAACCCAAATAAGGAACGGAAGCACCATCGCTACAAGCACTGCCACATATGGCTCTTCATTCCAGATGTGTGATAAAACATTCCAAAGTTGGATGAGAAAGAACAAAAAGATCCTCTTTGATCAAACTACTCAATAATTGTACTAAATAATGCAATTAGTCATAAATCTGTAACTTTGATCCGCGATAATCTCTATCCGATAAATGAATAGACTCAAGAAGATTAAGTAAGATGAGTACACCCTTAGTGCAACTAACATTTGCACTGCAATCATTTGATGATTCTATGTCTGCGGCGATGAGCCACGCTATGGAATATGAAAAGCTATCGCTAAAAGCCAATGCTGCGCATAACATTACGCTGCAGTGTGTGTTGCCTGATGGCGCAAATGAGAGCGATGTTATTTCACTAAGTGCAACGCAGCCCAGTGCGCGTGGGGCGCAGTATTTTACTGAAAAAACGCTGAGCAATGCAGACCTTGAATCTGGTACTGTAAATCTTACTTTAAGTAACATTACACAAAGCCAGTGTTTTGTAGTGCAAATGATGCTGCACGGAAAAAACACGACCTTAAAAGAAAGCCAGCAACTCGATGTGTACATTAAAGCATTTGAGCAAGGCTATATTCCTGAGCAAATAAAAACTGAACATACCAAGTCACAGGGCGTTCGTAGCTACTTTGCAAGTATGGGCTCTACGTTTTTATCGCTGTTTTAATGCAAACTGCACTTAAATTACGCGACACTACTTATAAGTTGTTAGGGCGTGTTGAACTTTGGTGGGTGAATTTACAGCAGTATGTTTGGTTTTTAGGCAAGGCAGAGCCTATGTAGTGTGGTTACTCCCCATAAATAGGCGATAACGCAGCATAAATACCAAACATGCACTGCCCTTTGGGTTCTTTCTAGGGACGATTAACTCTTTGTTGCCTACATGGATGTAGGTAAGGGGCGTGAGCAGGACGCAGAAGCTTTGCTCGGTTTTTACTTAACCCACTAGGTTACAAACCTCGCGCCGCGATTTAATCGCCTCTAGATTGAACAAATTTCAATCCACAAAGACCAACACGCCCTAGTCTGCAAAACTTACTTTACCCATAGTAACTCCCGCAATACCTTGTGCGGTGTTACTTAGGTGTTGCTGCTCTCCGGCTAGGCATTCGTTTGCTAAAATAGCAAATAACACAGCCTCTTTTGCATCAGGGTTAATACCTAAATCGTCGGTATTTTTAAAAGCCTTAATACGTGGGCAAAGCGTTGTAAGTTGCGCCATTAGTAATGGGTTATGAATACCCCCACCACTTGCATACACCACACAATTTTGTGCGCGCTCTGCACACTCGTTTAATGCATTTGCTATAGCGGTTGCTGTAAAGGTATTTAAGGTGGCCATTACATCTTCATGGCTTAAGTGCTGTGTATTTGTAAGCTGCTGTGCGGTGTTTAAATACGCTAAGTTAAATACCTCAGGCCCTGTGGTTTTAGGCATTGGGAGTTTAAAAAATGCGTTATTACACAATGCATTTAATAATGGTGTATTTACCTTGCCTGCTTTAGCTATTTTTGCGCCATCGTCATAATGCATATCTTTAAAATGTTGCTGTACGTAGGCATCCATAATGGTATTACCGGGGCCAATGTCGGAGCTAAACACACGGTTTGCATCACCATTTTTGGGTAAAAACGTTAAGTTAGCTATGCCGCCCATATTTAGCAAAATCCGACTCTCCACAGCGCTCGAAAAATACAAATAATCGCCATACACAGCAAGCGGTGCGCCCTCGCCTCCTGCGGCTATGTGTTTTTGCCTAAAATCACCAATGGTAGTAATACCCGTAGTAACGGCTATTTGGTCGCTATCGCCAATTTGTAAGGTGCCATTAGTAAAGCTTTTGTGATTATGCTGCGACTGCGGGCAGTGGTAAATGGTTTGCCCGTGGCTTGCTATTACATCAATACTTGCTGGGTTTATTTGCCAAGTATGTAAGCACTGGTTAACCATATCGCCATGGAGTTTACCTACCCACGGGTGCAGTAAAGTTACAAGCTCTAAATCGCACTCTCGTTTGGCAAATACCTGCTTTATTTTAGTTTTATAATCATCGTTGTAGTCAACGGTGGTAAAATTTAAAACCTCAATGTGAGTATTTAAGCCCGCGCCCGTTATTTTACACAGTGCAACATCAAGCCCATCCAACGAGGTGCCGCTCATTAAACCAATAATTAAACGGCTTGGTTTTAGGGCGCTGTTATAAAGCGCTTTAATGTGAGGGTGCATAATGGCATCTAAAATAGGTGTAATATTTTGCTTATATTAGAGGACTTTAAAACAAAGTAATAGCCGTAAAGCGTTTAATTTAGGTTCTGATTGTTTAACTCTTAAATGATTGTTAAGTTAGTGTGCATACTAAAAATTTATGAAAAAATATGATCACCCTCAGAGAGTTTAAAGCCCAAGACGCGCCTTTTATTATTAACACCTTAAATGATGAACAGGTAACGCGTTATTTATCGTCAAAAATTCCGTTTCCGTATACGCAAGCCGATGCAAACTGGTGGATAAGCCAAGGCTCAAAAAACGGCATTATTAAGGCCATTGTTGTAAATGGGCAATTTGCGGGCTGTATTGGTATAACTCCCGGCGAATTTGAATACAAACGCAGTGGCGAAATTGGTTATTGGCTTAATAAAGCCTATTGGGGGCAAGGTATTATTACTCGCGCTATTGAACTTATATGCAATGAAGCGTTTGCAAGCTCACACTTAAACAGAATTTTTGGTGCCGTGTTTGCTGGTAATACCGGCTCTATGAAAGCACTTGCTAAGAGCGGCTTTGAGCAAGAGGCTGTGCTTAAACAGGCCATTTATAAAAACGGGGTACTTTACAACAATCATATATTTAGTAAGCTCAAAGCAGACTAATTACTCTAATTAAATCTGCGCAAAGGTTGAATTATCAACCACCCGCCCAAAACTCCTTTATTAAGGTACGCATTGTACATATTCATACTGCTTAGCCGCGCATTATTGTTTAGCTGAACACGATTTTTAAAACGTAAACATTCGGTAAGTAGTTTATTTATATTAATAGGAGATCTTATATGTCTACGACTAGTCGCCAACTTACTCTTGAATCACGCCCTAATGGCGCTCCAACAGATGAAAACTTTAAATTAAAAACGGTAGAGCTTCCTGCATTAAAAGACGGCGAAGTTTTACTACGTACTATTTACCTATCGCTAGACCCGTACATGCGTGGTCGTATGAGCGATGCTAAGTCGTATGCTGACCCTGTTAATATTGGCGATGTAATGGTTGGCGCAACAGTGTGCCAAGTAGAAGAGTCTAAAAACGATAAGTTTAACGAAGGCGAATGGGTACTTGCCTACACAGGTTGGCAAGACTACGCCATTACCGACGGCGAAGGCTTAATGCAGTTAGGTAAAGAGCCTGCAAACCCTTCATACGCATTAGGTATTATGGGTATGCCTGGCTTTACTGCTTACATGGGTTTACTTGATATTGGCCAGCCTAAAGAAGGCGAAACCGTAGTTGTTGCAGCAGCAACAGGCCCTGTAGGCGCAACGGTTGGTCAAATAGCTAAAATTAAAGGCTGTAAAGTAGTGGGTGTTGCTGGTGGTAGCGAAAAATGTGCACACGCCGTTGAAAAACTAGGGTTTGATGCCTGTATTGATCACAAAGCTGATGACTTTGCAGAGCAGTTAGAAAAAGCCTGTGATAAAGGCATTGATGTTTATTACGAAAATGTGGGCGGTAAAGTATTCGACGCCGTACTACCATTACTAAATACCGCAGCACGCGTACCATTGTGTGGTTTAGTATCGCAATATAACGCAACTAGCTTGCCAGAAGGCCCAGACCGTTTAGGTATGCTAATGGGTCAATTGCTTACTAAGCGTATTAAAATGCAAGGCTTTATCATTTTTGATGATTACGGCGACCGTTACGACGAGTTTGCACAAGACATGCAAAAATGGCTACAAGACGGAAAAATTCAATACCGTGAGCACATGGTAGAAGGCATCGAAAATACAGTAGACGCGTTCAACGATATGATATGCGGTAAAAACTTTGGTAAAACTGTGGTTAAAATTAATAACCCACTTTAATTTTATACGGCTTGTAAGGCAAAGCCCTTACAAGCCAAAAAAGGACTGACATGATTAAACTACACCATTTAAATAAATCCCGTTCTAAACGTATAATTTGGCTTTTAGAAGAACTAGATGTTGACTACGAAATTGTGGCTTATCAGCGTAATAAAGATACATTTTTAGCGCCTGATGAACTAAAGCATATTCATCAACTTGGTAAGTCACCGGTAATTGAAGACGGCGGTTTAATTATTGCTGAATCAGGCGCTATTACAGACTACCTTATTACTAAATACGGCAATGGTAAATTTGCTCCAAAAGTAGATACCGCTGAATATGTTGACTACCAACAGTGGCTGCACTTTGCAGAAAGCTCAGCAATTTTACCGCTTTTACTTAAAATGTTTGTACTAAAAGACGGCGCTAAAACACAGTTTTTAGAAGGCTATGCCGACGCTGAAACAGCTAAAGTAATTAGCTACTTTAACGACCGCCTAGAAGGTAAACGTTATTTAGTGGGCGATACCCTAACGGGCGCTGACTTTATGATGTCGTTTATTGTTGAAATAGTTAAAAACTCAGGTCAATTAGCGCACTTTAAAAACCTCGTTAAATACGACGAGCAATTACAAAGCCATGAGAAGTTTCATACAGCTAATGAGCTAGAAGCAAAGTACGACTAAACCTTTATATAATATTTTTATATAACACTAAGGAGCATTTTGCTCCTTTTTTAATACCTGTAAAATATGCCCCGCCAAAGTTACGCTTGTAAACTAAATTAACAATCACCTACCTTATTGCTAATAAAACTTTAATTAATAAGGCATAATGCTGCTATTGTTTAAGTATTTTCACTAATAATACAAGCTGCTCTTGCGCGTATTGACTCACCCTTGGGATCAACCATGACCATAAACATGCGTTTAACGACCGGCTTTGGCGTAATTTTATCAATGATGATTATTTTAACCATTATTGGAATTTCGCGCGTTAGCCTTATTAATAATAACATTACCCACATGACCGACGTAAATTCGGTAAAGCAACGTTACGCAATTAACTTCAGAGGCAGCGTACACGACAGAGCAATAGCCGTGCGCGACGTAGTGCTAATTACCGAGCAAAGCAGTTTAAGTACCGTGTTAAATAACATACAAGAGCTAAACGCATTTTACCAAACGTCAAGCCGCGCTATGGCTAAGCTAATGGGTGATATGAATAGTGAAGAGCGCGCTTTAATTAATAAAATAAATCAAATAGAGCAGCGCACTCAGCCTTTCATTCAAGGTGTAATAAACGCTAAAAATGCAGGAAACCTAAACGAAGCTGAACGCATTTTATTAACCGATGCGCGCCCTGCGTTTACCCAGTGGCTAAGTGTTATAAACCAATTTATAAACCTGCAAGAGCAAGCAAATCAAACCACCACTATTGATACTCTCGATATTGCCAGTTCATTTGAAATTTGGATGATTTCGCTCACCGCGCTTGCAATTTTAATAGGTGCAAGCGTAGCGTATGTTATTAGCCAACTGATCAGAAAGTCAGTAGGTGGCGAACCACAAGAAGCCGCCGAAGTAATTGCCCTTATTGCCCAAGGCGATTTAAGAGGTGATGTACAGTCGTGTTGCCCAAATAGCATGATGGCTTCTGTAGGGGTTATGCAATCTAAATTAAAAGCCATTGTAGATAGCATTATTAACTCATCTGAAGAGCTTTCTACTCACTCTGCAAGCGTAGCGTCTGGCTCGCAGCAAGCACTTAGTGCCGCTGACGCACAAGTAACCTATACAAACTCGGCAGTAAGCAGCCTAGAAGAAATGAGCCGCAGTATTAATGCAGTTGCAGGCTCTGTTAAACAAACCGAAGATAACTCAAAAGTAACTGCACAACTATCGCAGCAAGGTAGTATTGCAGTGCAAAAAGTAGCGGCGGAAATTGAGCAAATTTCTGTAACCGTAAAAGCCACAGTTACCCAAGTAAACGTGCTGCAAGAACATGTAAAACACATTGGCGATATTTTAAGTGTGATCCGCAGCATTTCTGATCAAACAAACTTGCTTGCACTAAATGCGGCAATAGAAGCTGCAAGAGCAGGCGAAACTGGCCGAGGTTTTGCTGTTGTAGCTGACGAGGTAAGGCAACTTGCCCAGCGTACCGGTGATGCAACAGGCGACATTGAAAAGATGATTTTGCAAGTGCAAGAAAACACGCAAGCGTCGGTAACAGCTATGGAAACCACAGTACCGCAAGTAGAAAATGGCCTAACGCTTACCCACGAAGCAAACGAGTTACTGCATCAAATACAGCAACAAGCTAACGACTCATTAAGTAACGTGCTTGAAATTGTTGAATCAACATCAAACCAAGTAGCCACCGTGGCGCAAATTAGTACCGGCGTGGAAGAAATTGCCAGTATGTCTAAAGAAACCAGCATGTCTCTTAACAGTAACGCACAAGAAGCCGTTGCATTAGCTGACCTTTCAAACACGCTTAAAAAGTATATTAGCTACTTTAAAGTTTAATTTTTATAGTAAACAATAAACAAAGGGGCTTTTAAGCCCCTTTGTTGTTTATGTACTTTAATAATAGCGGACTATATACCCGCTAAATCGCGCTCGGTAATGCATTCGTCTGAGGCCATTTCAAACTCGCGGCAAACTAATGGGCGGTTTTCGTAAATGGAGCACATAAGCGTATTGCGGTCGAGTGCTTGGCACCAACCGTCGTCAGCGCGTTTCATTACTTCGCTGCCCCATTTATCGTATTCAATGTAGTTAAATGGCACGCCGGTGTCGGTTACTATGCGCACTTCTAATTGGCAACAACAGGCTTGGCAGTTAGCACACGTAACAGGCTCTGGGGTAGTAGAAATATTTTCAACAGGAATAACAATATGAGGCATAGTGGCTTACTTTTTTGAATAAGCCACTAGGATACAGTAACTAATTTAACGCGCTAGTAGTTTTGCTTTAATATCGCTGTAACGCATTTGCTCGCACAGTGCAAAACCACTCAATTGGCGCACTTTATTACGCGCAAATAATGGCACACTCATCCCAGCTAAAAAGCGGCATTGGGTTTCAATACCCACATTATGATTACCTTTGTCTGCCATATGCGCTAAAAACTCATCCACCTTTTGATAAATAAGTTGCTCCTCAACATATGCAGGCTCTATAGAGTATTCAAGCTTAACCGCATGACCTCTACACACACTACAGTGCCCACATTGCTGTGGTGCATTTTGATCGTCAAAATAGCGCGCTAAGTTATAGCTCAAGCAACTTTGTAGCTCAAAAAAGCGTACCAGTGCAGCAATACGTTTAATTTCGGCTTGTTCTTTATCACTAAAGTAGTCGTGTAGTTGCTGGGCAAGTTCTGGGTTATTTATAACCTCGCTATGCACTTTGTATACTTGGGTAATACGTTTGGTTTCGAGCGTTATTAGGTTTTTTTCGGCTAGGTAATCAAGGGCTGCCACTACGCGTTTTCGATCAACCTGCGCGGCTTGCGTAAGGGAGTCAAAATTTAGCGTGCCCCATATTTTTTTAAAATCGGTATGGCTAAATATTTGTGTTAAAAATGCTTGGCGTTGCTCGTCAAACTGGCTTAGTAGCTCGTTTTTATCGACCAAAAATTTATATTTAAAATCAGCGTAGTAGGCATATTGCGGCGTTATAGCGCCTTGCATTTCTAGTTGTACAAGTAAGGTTTTAAGTGCCAGTTGTCTAATATTACTTTCGCTTGATAAGCTGTATTCTTGCATTTCCCATTGCTGGTGGCTTTGGCGAATATCGTTAATTACGTATTCAATACCGCTAAGCTCAGGGGTGTCGCCATATACAAAGTTTTCAACCGTATTTAGCCCATCTAAATTGGCAAGGGTGTAGCAGTTTGATGGATTGCCATCGCGCCCTGCTCGGCCAATTTCTTGGCTGTAGTTTTCAATCGATTTTGGTAAATCGTAATGTATAACAAAACGAATATCTGACTTATCAACGCCCATACCAAAGGCTATGGTTGCCACCACTACGTTAATTTTACCCGCCATAAAGTCATCTTGAATTTGCCAGCGTAGCGTATCTTCAAGCCCCGCATGATACGCCACCGCGTGCACACCTTGTGCACTTAGCACATTAGCAACTTGCTCGGCGCTTTGCTGTAGCGTTACATACACAATACCAGGGCCATTTTGCGCGCGCACAATGTTGGTAAGCTCGGTGTTTTTATCGGCGGTTTTAACGCTCAGCACGCTTAAATCTAAATTGGCGCGATAAAAGCCCGTTTGCACAATACACTCAGGCGATATAGCAAATCGCTCTGCCATATCGCGTTTAACTTTTTTAGTCGCCGTTGCCGTAAGCAGCAATACTAAAGGAATATTAAGCTCTTCGCGGTAACGCGGTAGTTTAAGGTAGTCGGGTCTAAAGTTATGGCCCCATTCAGATATACAGTGCGCTTCGTCTACCACTAACATCGAAAGCGCCACCTGGCTTATAAACTCTCTAAAACGCTCGTTTTTAAAGCGCTCAACCGACACCATTAGTACTTTAATTTTACCATTTCGCACATCATTCATTACGGTGCTGCTTTGCATTTGATCTTGGCTCGAATCAAGGCTAGCCGCGTAAATACCTTTGCTATTTAAAAAGCTAATTTGATCTTTCATCAATGCTAGTAAAGGCGAAACAACTAACGTTAAATTTGGTAAATGCAACGCAGTTAATTGATAGCACAACGATTTACCCGAGCCGGTCGGAAATATAGCCAACGACGATTGACCATTTAAAAGCTGCTCTATAGTTTGTTGTTGCCCTGTTCTAAATTGGCTAAAACCAAAGTGCTGCTCAAGTGATTGAATTAGTGGCGTGGTCATAAATGTCCTTTTGATGGCTAAACAATAGTCATGCTTATAAAAATGCGGTGTAGATGAAATATTTGCATGTATACCCAAACCATCTCAAGATGAGAGTTTCAGTTGGAGTTAAAAGCGATTTAGGCAAGGCATTGATTGCAAATAATAGTGGTTCTATTGTTAAAATCAATAACGCAGTATAAATCGCTTTTAAACCAACCCATTGGGCGTTTCACAGGCACTTACTCTCATCGTTGTTACTTCTTAAAAGGGGGCTGCCATTCTTGCAAAGTAACGCCTTGATATTAAGCCCCTGTGAAACGCTGAATTCTGCATATTGAGACGGTTTGGGTATAAGTATACAACAAATAACATTATTTATTGCTGACATCACCTTTATTTAAGCGCAAACTAGAGCACTATAAAATGAGTAGTAACTACTTGTTGCCAAAATAATTTATTGATACCCAAGTCATCTTAAAAAACGAATAAAAATACAGATCACTTGGGTATATTATTTTTGAGGGCAACGTTATGAATATTACTACACCTAAAATCGTCGTTATTGGCGGTGGTGCTGGCGGATTAGAACTCGCAACGCAATTAGGTCATAAATTAGGAAAAAAAAAACAAGCTGAAATTCTACTAATAGATAAAAACCGTACCCACATATGGAAGCCGTTACTGCACGAAGTAGCGACAGGCTCTATTGACCCCGATTTAGATGGCGTTGTGTATTCAGCCCATGCTGCAAAACACCACTATAACTTTCAACTTGGTACTTTTTGCAATATAGATCAAAGCAATAAAACAGTTACCCTTGCACCACTTTTAGACGAGCTAGGCCACACAATTTTACCCGAGCGCACCGTGCGCTACGACCACCTAGTCATTGCCATTGGCAGCGTAAGTAACGACTTTAATACCCCAGGTATAAAAGATCACTGCTACTTTTTAGACTCAAACCAACAAGCAGAGCGCTTTCAGCATTCATTACTAGATAGCTTTACACGCCTTCACCAAGACGACAACCAACAGCAATCACTTAATATTGCCATTGTAGGCGGCGGTGCTACCGGTGTTGAACTCTCAGCTGAGCTTTATCATGTGTCTGAACTATTAAAGCTTTATGGCTTAACAAATATGTCGTCTAAGCGTTTACATATACATTTAATAGAGGCCGGACCACGTATTTTACCAGCATTACCAGAGCGTATTGCCGTAAGTGCAAAACGTGAGCTATTAAAACTTGGCGTAAACGTGCGCGAGCAAACACAAGTAAAAGAAGGCACCGCACAAGGCTTTATCACCAAAGATGAAGAACACATTGATGCCGATATTATGGTGTGGGCAGCAGGCGTAAAAGCACCTGATTTTATAAAAGACTTAGGTATTTTTGAGCTGACGCGCAGCAACCAAATTCAAGTAAACGAGTTTTTACAAAGCACCGTAGACGAAAGCATTTTTGTATTAGGCGATTGCTGCGCATTTACCCAAGCCGATGGCAAGCAAGTACCACCTCGAGCACAATCGGCGCATCAAATGGCGCAGTGCGTCGAAAAAAATCTAATCGCAACGCTAAAGCAGCAACCACTACGCGGCTTTAAATACAGCGACCATGGCTCACTTGTTAACTTATCAAGCTACAGCACTGTAGGCAACTTAATGGGCAATCTAACCAGCAATACCTTTTTTATTGAAGGTAAAATTGCCCGCTTTATGTATATATCTTTATACCGTATGCACCAACGCGCCATACACGGTAGCGCAAAAACCTTTGCATTATGGATAAGCGAAAAAGTGCTGCGTGTAGTGCGCCCTAAAATGAAGTTGCACTAATAAATTAAGTACGCTCACAAAACCACAAAAAAGCTTTAAGAGTTAATAAGTATTATCTCTTAAAGCTTTTTTGCACTTTGCGTACCTAAAGTAGTACGATGTGAGAATATTTTAATAACATCAAAGGATTGGCGGTTATGAAAAAGCTACTTCTCGGACTTATAATTATAGCGGCTTTGGCAGTATATCTATTTAAAACCCAGCCTAACACAGCCGATGTAGAGCAGCCCAACGTGGCTGCACCAAATGCCACTGAGCCTAACTTAGTTAATAAAAAGCAGCCTGCAGAAGGCACCCCGCTTCGAATAGTCACAGATCTAAAAAAAGATATTCGCCTTTGCAGAGATCAATCACAGCAACAACATATAAAAATAAATAATTTAAACCAATCGCTTGTTTCATTTTTTGTGAGTGAGCTTAAAAAAGGGACGTCGGTCCCTACGATTTTAAAGTATGCAAACCTATCAGAAATCAATAAGCGTCAATACATTGCCTTTTTAAGAGATGCCATAGTTACTGAGCAAAAACAGCAGCTTAATATTACTAGCTCTTTAAACGAATTAGCTAATTGGCAAGGCATTGAGGCAATTAAAGGCTTCACCAATGATAAAGTAAAAGAAATGATTCAACAGCTTGGAGATAATAAGCATAGCCCTCCAGGACTTACTCTGAGTGTACCCCTTGATGAAAATGTACAAAAAGAAACCCTTTATGCTTTATTAAACAACACAGATACATTTACCACTTATTCTAAAACGTTTATTAAACTTGAAGGCAGTGAGGTTATTTCCCCGGCTACATTGTTTGTGCTTAATGCAAATAAATTTACGCCAAAAGAGTTTGAGCAGGCAATTTCATCTAACCAATTCACAGTAAATGAAGTGGCTACTGCGATTAAAAACAACATTCCTAATGAGTATATTTTTGCGCTTATGAAGCAGGTGTCGGCACTGGATGCTATGCCGCTGTACGAAGAAAATTCTGTTTTATATAACATGGCTGATATTGCCGTAAGCCAGTTTAATTTACCGCTTGTAAAAGCACTGCAGCAACTAGGCGTAACACCAACCAATCAGCCAGGCTTATTTACGGGTTTAGACGTTGCAATAGTAAGCCTGCCTAAAAGCGGTAACTTAACGCTAGCCCCTTTAGATGCAAAGCATACTCAAATGTTGGACTACCTTACAGAGCAGGGCTATAAAGCTCATATCGGCAATGCTAGTGACTACCTAAATAGCAAAGGCGTTTTTTTTGTAAGTGATTTTATTTACCAGCAAGGCGCCTATATTAATGGGCAGGAAAACCCTGAGCAATATGCTTACTTTAACCCTATTGGTAAAATAGATAACGCCACATTGCCCCAAGTGAGTGAGCCCGATAATTCTGATGTTGCACGTTTTTTAGTAGATTTGAAGCAACAAAAGAAAGATCTAGATAATAAAAGACAAAACTGTGAACTATTACAGCAGCAGTTAAGCGCTACAGAACAATTACACTCTACTATGCGAGCATATAATACGGTGCTAGAGGTAAAAAAAGAGCAAGGTAATAACTTCGAATATGTTTTACAAGAACAAGACCCCGTATTAGTTAATTACTGGTGGAGTATACTAAGCAATCAGCTTTCAAACGATAGAAGTCAAAGCGCGTTCAGCCAATATTTGTCTAAAAAAGATTACCAAAAAGCTTATGAGTACAGCCTTAGTACACCATTAACTCAAACAGAAACCGATACACTTTTTACATTCCTACTATTAGAGCCTCATGACTTTATAACGATCTGGCAAAGCCGAGTTGAACCTAAGCCACCGAGTGATTTAGCAAGATTAAGTCGTTTTCCTCTTAGTCAATGGCAAAAGCTTAAACAAGCTGGTTTTGATTTTTCGATTACCGATACGTATGGGCGCGACGTTTATGTACAAGCTGTATCGTCTTCTGTCGAGGTAGTACAATTTCTAATTGATAATAAAATACCCGCTGATTCAGAAAAATTAGGCGTAGATATACTCGACCTAGCGCTTGAGCAAAGCTACACCAAAGGGGAGTTAAGCCCAATGATTCCTTTAGCCTTACAGCTTGTTGAAAAAATTGAACCGAATCACCTTTCTCGCGCAGCACGATTAAAAACGTTTTATCCTGAGGTTTACGAGCAATTAATTAAGTTAAACCCCGCATTAAAACCCGCAGAGGGCACGCAGCTAAATCACTATACTTTTAATAGCCTATAACCCGCACTTTTAATACGCCAACAAATTAGTTGGCGTATTTGTTACTAACCTAAATATTGTCTTTAATATTTAACATTGTCTGTGTAGAGTATTTAAAACAACTAAGGAAATTGGGTTATGACGGGTAAAACGCTAATTTTTAATTTTGACGGCACAGGAAACGAGCCCCGTGATGCAGAGCAATTTAGCTCAGAGCATTTTAAAGAAGACTCTAATATTACCAACATTCTAAAATTGCATTTACTGCTTGGCGGTAAATTAGAAGACTCCCCCATTACTCCTTTTGCTAACCAACTCAGTTTTTATTATCAAGGTATTGGCACTAAAGGCAGCCGCCTTAAACGCATTTTAAACCAAACTCTTGCACCTCGTGGTGACGACGTATCCAGTATTTTAAATCAAGCATTAAGCGACTTTAAAGCTCACTACCTAATAGGCGATACCATACTGCTAACGGGTTTTAGCCGAGGCGGTGCACTTGCTAGGCGTTTTGCCAAAATCCTTGAGCCTTTAATTGCTGATAATGTTTACGTATGTGTGTTTGATACTGTCGCCTCTATTGGCTTATCAAAAGTAAGTAAAGCCACACGCGGCGCAGAGCACGTTATTTTTGAAAACCACACCATTGCCAACAACATTACTCACGCGCTGCACTGCGTAGCCCTTGATGAAAAACGCCGCGCGTTTGAACCCACACTCATGAACCATCAAAGCAATATTACCGAGCTATGGTTTGCAGGAGCGCATTCAGACATTGGCGGCGGTTACTACCGCGATGGCCTAGCCGATATTTGCTTGCGCTACGCACTTGAGTGGTTAATAGAACAACCGCTTAATATTTCGTTACTCACTAGCCACGATATAGATTACGAAACCCTACTCCCCGATAGCAACTTAGTAGCACAAGATGACGTAACCGTAACGCCCGATCCGCTCGCATTAAGTCATCAACAAAATTACTTTTGGTTTAACCCATTTTTTAAATTAGTAGATAGGCAGTGCTATGTATTAATTGATGACGAAGCCAGCAACCTTGAGCCTTTAGTGCACTTCAGCGTAGCCGAACGCATTAATAAGCTAACCAGTTACCGCCCAGAATCGCTTAAAAAACTGCATTACAAAATTAGCTATAACGACAACACCACACTTAGCTTTATTGGTTTAAGCCAACATATAGAACTGGCTAATCAAAACATGAGTGTGCTGGGCATTAACCAAAGCCAAGATGTAATGGTATTTGCCTCTGAGCAATACAATGCAACCGGCCTCATGCTAGAGCAAGGCGCTACGTACCGCTTTACCCCATACCCAAATCAATATTGGTTTGACGATGGCATAAAGTGCACGCCATTAGGCTGGAACCGCGATAACGTTCAACTTGGCGTAAAAGAAATCCCGATGGCTGTGCTTGAACCATTTAGACGATTTCCTCGCGCACAATGGTTTTCACTCATTGGTGCTATAAATAAAAACGACGATCACCTTTTTGAAATAGCCAACGGCGCCGACATTAAAATGGATAAATCAGGCGAGTTTTGCCCATTCGCAAACGACCTAAGCCGCTTTTATGGCGCTAATGCAGGTAAAATAAAAGTAAAAGTAACGCGGTTGGAATAGTATTTTAAATTGTAGGCGGGAGTTTACCTCGCGCAAAAGCGAAGCGTTTAAATTAAATAAAACAAATATCAGTTTTAATGTTCACTATAAAACTGACAGGTTATTATTACTGTTTTTATCAATGGTTACTTTTCGTGGCAAATGAAGTTATACAAAAAATAATTGAGTATTTACATCAAAACACCGACATTGATGTAGTTTGGCTATATGGCTCCCATGCAAAAGGGACAGCCCAGCCCCATAGTGACATTGATTTAGCCATAGCATTTAAAAACTTTGATCTGGAATCGTTCGATAAGCGCCTTAGGCCAAAAGAGCTTGAGCTTGAAATAAGTAATGCACTTAATCTTAACGAACAACTTATTTCGATTGTTGATATAAATATTATTCCAAGTTATTTAGCTTTCAACGTTATTGAATATGGAAAAATAATTATAAGCAATAATAGTGTTAGAGCGATGAAAGAGCAGCAGCGTATAAATAGCCAGTTCGAATTTGAAACCATAGCGAGTAAACATATTGATACCGGAATTACACTTTATTTAAGTGAAGTAACACGCCATGTTGACGAATATATGCAAGAACTCGACGAGCTCAGTCAAATCGATTCACTTAATAGCAGAGACTACCGAGCTGCAGAGCGATTACTACAGTTAATGACCGCGGTGTGTATTGGTTTATCAAAGCATTGGCTAAAGCAGCACAAAAGTAGTACCAGTAGCAACGCCTATCAAACATTTAGCGAACTTACTAATTTAGGCTTTTTGAGCGAGGCAGAACTACTTTCATGGCGTAAAATTATAGGCTTACGAAATGCTCTTGTTCACGATTACTTAAATATTGACCAAAGTATCGTTAAAACAATCATTAAAAAGCAACACTACACAACTATGCACGCATTTAGTATTAAAGCGATTACAGAGCTAAACAAAGATTCATAGATAAAACCTCCCCTACAACAATTCAAACACCTATTCACCTCACACAATGAGGCGAATAATATGTGTAATTGCCTCATTAGGCAATTTTGTAACGTGTACTACGCCCACCTGCGGCGGTTTTTGTTAAAAATCCAAGCGTTTGCAAGTCCGATAAATGGCGTGTTGCGGTTGCACGGCTAACCTTAGCTACCTTTTGATACTGACTCGCGCTAATACCCTGTTCAAATTGGCCATCAAGTAACTTATTAAGCACTTTTACTTGCTGCTCACCTAGCTTTGTTTGATCTTTACTTGCCCAGTAATTGGTTTTAAAAATTGTTTGCTCAATATTATTAAGCGTATGGTGTATCGCATTATTAAGCGTACATAAAAACCACTTAATCCACTTTGTAATACAAAGATCTCCACGTTGAGTGGCTTCAAGCACCTCGTAGTAGCTTTTTCTGTCTTCTAAAATAGCCACCGACATAGCGTAAAACCGAATTGACTCAGCATGTTCTTGCGCTAATGCCAGGTCGGTTATAAGGCGTGTAATACGCCCATTACCATCCTCAAGTGGATGTATTGTTACAAACCATAAGTGTGCGATAGCTGCCCGAATAAAAGGATCTATTTGAGGTTCGTTTTGCGTTTTGTTAAACCAGTTAAAAAATAGCGAAAGCTCTTTATTTACTCGCTCTTTAGGAGGCGCCGTAAAATGTAATACCGGTTTATCTAAGCGCCCCGATACCACTTGCATTGGCTCGTCACCACGCAATTGCCCACCCTCAATTTTAGTAAATAAGCTTTGCTCACCTGCAAACAATAAGCGATGCCAATTAAGCACTCGCTCTAAATTAAGCGGTGAGTCTGTGTTATTTATTGCATCAAGCATAATCTCTGCAAGATTATCGCTTTGCACTGTTGTTGGGTAAGGTTGCTCATTAATATTGAGCTTTTTAGCAAGAGAAGAGCGAACCGAAAATGCATTAAGCTTTTCACCCTCAATCGCACTGGAGTAAATAATATTTGCAAGTAAGGTATCAAGGGCCTGCTGCTTTTGTTGAGCACTTTGCACGCCCATACGCCCTACTAATAAACCTTGATTATATGAAAGATCTCTTAGTAAAGGAGCAAGCGCTGCAGCATCCCACGTAAAGTTTGGCCAGTTTTGCTGTTGCCATATCCACATAGTCTTTACTCCTAAAGGTAATTAGCTTCAGTCTATGCTACTTATTTGCCTCATGCAATGAGGCGAATAGAAGAGTTAATTGCCTCATTACTTTTAAGCGCTACATTGAACAGTAATTCACTTTCCTGTGGTAAAAAAATGTATTTTTAAGCGAGGTATAAAACCTCACCTACATTAATGTAAACACCACTCTTAACAAAAGCGTAGGTGCGATTTTATATCGCGCTTTGGCTTTTAAATAAGGCCAAGCTGAACACCTGTAGGCGCCCAGCTTGCTTGCGCGAAAAGCGTAGCTTTTAAATTGTAAGCCGGAATTTATCTCGCGCTTTTAATTTTAATTTGTAAATATCGCGTTGATGCTGGCAACCAAAATATGAATTACTTACTCAAAATACGTGTATTTATTTTCTGAAATTTAAATAAATGCATCCATATTTGGTAGTTGTATTATTTGCTCACTCAGCTTATTTGCAGCTTTATTAATTATTCTTATGCACAAATCAATGTGTGCTAATTCAGCAGTAGACAAGTTATTTTTAACAGCAGAAACTTTAGCCGTATCAATTGCGGCTAATACAGAGTCAACGGTTTGACTCATAAGTAGTTGCATCCGTGGTAGTGAAATAGCAAATTCATCAGCAAAATCAGCTAACATGTAAGCTGTAATCTCATTAGTAAAATTGCCTGCACTTTGCGAATTATGCTCACCCACTGACATAGCATAACACCTTGATATTTTGGGCTGTAAATAGCCCATATCACGGTCAATGCTTCCCTGCTCAATAATAGCCTCTATATTTACCAAGTCGTAAAACGGCGTAAGCTCTAAACCATTTTTACCAACAAAAAAACTAATGTTTTTGCCATGAGCATCGTAATTACGTACTAAAATATTAAATGTCATCCAACGAATAAGCTGAGCCTCATACGCTTGTACATTCGTTGTTTTAACACTAAAGAGTTTTGCAAAAGAAACGCCATCTCGAATATAAATACCATCCCCATCATCACCATGCTGACGCTCATATTTATAAGAAGGAGGTAAATTAGTGGCTTGGCAACCATCAATAATATGACGACGTAATACACGGTTTTGATCTTGTGTAACGCGCCTATCAAAGCGATCTATTACAAATACTCTTACATCTGCGTAAGTACGCAACTCAACATGGGGAACATTGAGCCCCGACTCTTTTGCCAAAAGCATGGTAAAAAGTTCATTTACTGCAATGAAAGGAGCGGTACCTGTTTCGAATTTAAAAATTTTATTAGAACATAGCTCCCCTTCACCAAATCCTAATTTACTATCGATTTCGAGTAGGTTTAGTTTGTCTTGAACGCCAGCAACAGAGAGCCGAGTTCGGCCATCCCAATGAGTAATTGGCTCGCCAACTTGTACAAAGCGTTTAAGTTTTTGGCTTAGCTCGTCACTAGGGTCTGCTGTTCTTTCAAGGTTAAATTTGCAGCAGCCTGTTTGGTATTTAGGCAAGGCAGAGCCTATGCAGTGTGGTTATTCCCCATAAATGGGCGATAACGTAGCATTAATGCCAAACAGGCGCTGCCCGAAGGGTTCTTCCTAGGAGCTATTTACTCTTTGTTGCTCGGTTTTTACTTAGCCCACTAGGTTGCAAATCTCGCATCGCGATTAAATAGCTCCTAGTTTGGACAAATTTTAATCCGCAAAGATCAACAGACCCTAGTTACTTCACGAAAAGATGTTTGCTTTAAAGTACTGTTACTTGCTCTAAACGACAAAGCGCCTGACGTTTCCTCGCCAATTACTTTAATCAAACCAAACGTATTATTTTTAGAGATAGTAGTACTACTTATAATCTCATCAAGACCTTTGCCCTCGGGTAATAAGTTTTGTAAATAATTACGCACATCACGTGAGTCAAAATCACCATTGAGCGGTAAGTGTGGTGAAATAGCAAAACCCTTGTTAATCCACTCAAGCTCATAGGTAAATGCAATTTCATTTTCAGAGCCTATATCAAGGGTTATCGCACCTATCTTTTGCGTATGCCCAATAAATACATCCAAGCTATTTTTTTTAATACCACTGCTCATCGCTCACCTCATCCTTGTTATTGTGGTGCGATTCGTCATCACTGACAAGGCTAAACGACAACCCCAAGTATTCCATCACTTTGAGTACATTAAAAAACTGCACATTCACATCACCTTTTTCTATTTTTATCAGCGTAGGCTTTGAAATATTAAGTGCTTGCGATACATCAACCAGCGTAAGCTTCATGCCGGTTCGCTTTGAAGTAATCGCTTTAGCGAGTCGCACCGACGAAAACGGCTTTGATAGATCAGGCATTTCAGTGCGTTTAACAACTCTTCCAAGTGTTTTTTTTGCTAGTAATTCACTCATTAAAGGTCAACTATAGTTTACTTATACAATTTATTTTAGGGTAGCCTACCCAAAAGTCAAATATAACTTACTTTTAAGTGTGAATGTATATTCATCAACTATAAGTAAACCCTACTTTACTTATAGGCGGTAAAATAAAACCCAACCCCATAAGTAAAACATAAGTTACTTATGGGAAGTTAATGACATTTTGAGCTTAATAGCCAAGCTCAACACCTGTAGGCGCGAAGCTTGCTCGCGCGAAAAGCGTAGCTTTTAAATTGTAGGTGGGAGTTTCTCTCGCGTTTTTTGAACTTAAGCAGTATTCTTATTCGGTACTTCAATGATATTCTAAGCAAATACATGATTGAAAGGACGCCTCATGATTCTAAAAGATAAAACCCTCATCAACAGCAACTCATCTAAAATACAAGCAGGTCAAAAGCAAGAGCTCGACGTTGCCTTTTATTTACGCCGCGCCTTTAAAGATCATAGTCAGGTATTTGTGTTTAACGATGTAAAATTTAAACACAATGGCGAAACCGCACAAATAGACCATCTAATCGCATACACCTATGGCTTTATTCTTATCGAATCTAAAAGCATTACAGGGGAAGTAACAATTAATGAACATCAAGAATGGAGTCGCAGTTACCGCGGCAACTGGCAAGGTATGCCATCGCCAATAAAACAGGTTGAACTACAACTAGAGCTATTAAAAAGCCTAATGCGCGACAATGCACCAAAGCTACTCACTAAATTATTTGGCAAGCTGCAACAGGGTTTTGGTGGCAGAGAGTGGCATAGTATTTGTGCCATATCGAGCAACGCCATTATCAACCGGAAAAACACACCAAAAACAATTGAAGAGAGGCTGGTTAAATCAGAATTTATAACTGATAAATTACTCGAAATAATGAAGCTTCCTGCGTCTAAACCTAATCCGCTTCATCTTTTTACAACGAACGTTCGACCGTGGTTCAGTGAAGAAACACTGGATAGAATTTGCCAGTTTATTTTAGAGCAAAATATATCACCTATCTTACAAGAGCCTTCATATGTATCTGCAAAGATAAGCGAATCAGAACCTGTTTACGATGATACTTTAATAGCGACTAAGCAAACCATTACTGAACAAGTAAAACCTAAAAGTGACCTAATCAAAGAGATAACATTAGCTTGTAAGCAATGTAATAGTTCGACTAACTTACAGCCTCTTTCTGGACGTTATGGTTACTTTGTGAAATGCGGCAATTGCAGTGTAAACACACCAATGAAATCACCATGCCCTGAGTGCTCAAGCATCAATACTAAAACAAGCAAACGTAAAGAAAATTACTCTTTAGTATGCAAAGATTGTGAGATAAGTACGCCTATTAAGCTTTAGCACTTGTAGGTGTGATTTTACATCGCGCTTTCTCTTTAGTAACTAGCTCATTACCTCAATCAACGCTACAAAACCCACCTAAACACCTGTAGGCGCTCAGCTTGCTCGCGCGAAAAGCGAAGCTTTTAAAATAATTTACTTATATCGCGTTGGCGATGGCAACCAAAGAGAAGTAACCGCCGACTTCTCTTTGGAATCTCTCGGCGCCCCTCAATTTCACTTATCCTTAAACAAATAATTGATATGAACGTAAACGCGATGAACGCACATCCATGTGCAAGCATCCCTTTCCTCGAATCCATGCGAGGTAATTACTCATTAATTATGTGTTTGCAGGTGAAGTTGAAGGGGATAATTTCTTAGCATCATCATTTGATTGTTCTATCGGCTAATACTTAACTCACACGTTTGTACTTAATTACTAGTAACTTAGTCGATTATTACTTGTAGCTGTACCGTATTTAAGTAAACTAACTACTCGCAAACAGGGAGTGGTTTTAATGCAGCAAATTGGTATTTACGAGCAGTTAATTACGCAAGTAATTGAGCAAAACTTAAATCGTGATCAATTTTATGTTGGCGAGCGCCAGCTTGAAACGGCCGAAGCGGCAACATGGCTTTCACGCTTTTTAAGTAAACTTGTAACGCATGCAATCGATGCTATTCCCAACTCAAACGAGCGCCTACAAGAACAAATTAGCCTAGCTAACAGCCTTGTACTTTGGCTTAAAGATCACATTCGTGATGACGAACTAATTAACGAAAACCTGATCGACAGCCAAGGCCGAATACTTACCGCGCTGTTTAATACCCAAAACCCTATTGCGGCTAATCTTAAAGATTACTCAAGCGATATATTCCCACTCACAGGCCTTACGCAAAGCGAGTTATTTAGCGGTGCTAATGCAGGTATATCGCTCGAAACCGAGCTAAAGCGCGAGATTAAATCGTCCGACACTATTTACTGGCTTGTCTCATTTATAAAATGGACGGGGCTGCGCATTTTTAAAAATGAGCTTGAAGCGTTTACCAAAAGCGGCAATAAGCTCAAAGTTATTACTACTTCGTACATGGGCGCAACGGATGCTAAAGCCGTTGAGTTTTTAGCAAACCTACCAAATACCGAAGTAAAGCTAAGTTATAATAATCAGCAAGAACGCCTACACGCAAAGTCATATTTGTTTATGCGCAATACGGGTTTTCATACAGGCTATATTGGCTCGTCTAACTTATCGCATTCGGCGCTTACCAGCGGCCTTGAGTGGAACTTAAAAATTACCGCACAGGAAATCCCGCACATAATAGCTAAAACCAAAAGTACGTTTGAAACCTACTGGGAATCAAAAGACTTCGAGCTATTTACAGGCGCTGTTGAGTGTAAGGAAAGGCTCATTAATTCACTTAACGAGCAACGCGGTGTTGGGCAATCAAGCAGTCAGTTTTATTTTGATATAACACCAAAAACGCATCAGCTCGCTATTTTAGAAAAGCTAAGTGCTGAGCGCAGCGTACATAATCGTTTTAAAAATTTAGTGGTTGCTGCAACCGGCACAGGTAAAACCATCATATCGGCGTTCGATTTTAAAACTGTTTACGATAAAAACCCAAACGCACACTTTTTGTTTGTAGCCCACCGTGAAGAAATACTAAAACAAGCGCAAAGCGCTTACCGTGGCGTGCTTAAAAATAACGACTTTGGCGAGCTGTGGGTAGGTAACTATAAGCCACAGCGCTACAACCAATTATTTGCGTCAATCCAAACGCTGAACAGCCAAATTGCATCACTCAATTTAACTCACGATTACTACGACTACATAGTGATAGACGAAGTACATCACGTTAGTGCTGCAAGTTACCGCGCTATTTTAAATCACTTTAAGCCCACAATATTACTTGGCTTAACCGCCACGCCAGAGCGACAAGATGGCGCAAATATACTCGATGATTTTTGCGGAGTAATAGCCGCCGAAATACGTTTGCCAGAGGCTATAAATCAACGCCATTTATGCCCATTTCAATATTTTGGATTGGATGACGACACCGACCTAAGCCAAATAACATGGCGAGGTGGCCGTTACGATATAAGCGAGCTAAGTAACCTTTATACAGGAGAGAACAGCCGCGCTAATAAAATTATATCGAGTCTTGCTGATATCGTAACCAATGTTCACACAATAAAAGCACTCGCGTTTTGTGTAGGCCAAGATCACGCTGTATTTATGGCGGAAAAATTTAACTTAGCGGGTATAAACGCCGATGTACTGACCAGTAAAAACACTAATGAGCGCGCGGTCAAACAACAAGCACTTCGCCAAGGCGAAATACAAATACTTTGCGTGGTTGATATTTTTAACGAAGGTGTCGATATTCCAGAGGTCGATACCCTACTATTTTTACGTCCGACTGAAAGCTTAACGCTGTTTTTACAGCAACTAGGCCGTGGTTTGCGCCTGCCCGACAACAGTCAAAAGCAATGCTGCACCGTGCTCGACTTTGTAGGTAATGCTCGCCCAGAATACGACTTTGCCAGTAAATTTCGCGCACTCATTGGTAAAAGTAACCAGCCTATAAAAACCGAGATTGAAAACAACTTCCCGCATTTACCGCTAGGTTGCCGTATAGAGCTACAAAAACGCACACAAAAAACGATACTAAAGAATATTAGAGATGCTATTAATACTAGAGATCGCTTAATAAAGCTTATAAATAGTTACTCTCAACATACGGATAAGGAATTAACTCTAGGGAATTTTCTGTACATTTATCCTCAAGTGACTCTAGAAGATATCTATAAACGTGGCGGATGGAACTCACTAAATAGCTCAGGTATACCCGTAGAGCAAGCCGATATTTACGC
This sequence comes from Pseudoalteromonas sp. SG45-3, assembly GCF_014164075.1. Taxonomy (NCBI): domain Bacteria; kingdom Pseudomonadati; phylum Pseudomonadota; class Gammaproteobacteria; order Alteromonadales; family Pseudoalteromonadaceae; genus Pseudoalteromonas; species Pseudoalteromonas sp. SG45-3. The sequence continues at coordinate 24,460 of NZ_JACJEN010000011.1, forward strand.
CGCGTATTATCGAGCAATAAACAATCAACTATTCGCTTGTGATTCCCTTAGCTACTTATGCTTTTTACGTAATTTATGTAACAACGACTTTAGTTTTACGCCCACAGCGCAAAATCAACAGTATGCGCTTATAGCGCATTACAACTTTTGGGATACCACAGGTATAAGTTTAGGATTTAAAACGCTTGAACAAAGCTTAAAAGTACTTAAACACAAAGAGCTACAGTACGAACTTACGCAAGTAATTACGCTATTAATAAACCGTATTCACCAACAAGAAAGTGATTTAGCGTGCCTACCTAACCACGCAATAAAATTACACAGTCGCTACACCCGCCAACAAATATTGGCCGCGTTTGGCATCCACACGCTTGAGCAAAAGTCACCTGCTCGCGAGGGAGTATTAGTTATCGAAGAACAGAAGATTATTCTGCTTTTTGTAACTCTAAATAAATGCGAGAAGACTTACTCACCCACGACACTTTATCACGACTACGCAATCAGCCCGACCCTGTTCCATTGGCAAAGCCAAAATAACTCACGACCAGAACACGGACGCGGTCTAAGCTATATTGAACACCAACAAACAGGCAAAACCATCTTGTTATTTGTGCGCGAACAAGGCAAAGACGAAAATGGCCGAACTATGGGTTTTGTAAACTACGGCGAGGTTAAATACCAAAGCCATAACGGCAGCCAGCCAATGAATATAACGTGGGAATTAACAAGCCCCATGCCAAGTGAAATGTGGCATGGGGCTGGGAAGTTAGCAGTTGGGTGATAAATTGTAATGAGGATATTTTATGAGCCATAACTATAAAATGACGAGGGCATACAATGAGCAAAACTGGATCACGAGTATTGATGATGTTCAAAGAGGTCTAAAATGTAATTGTACTTGCGTTGATTGCGGAGCACAGTTAATTGCCAAAAAAGGAGCTATACAAGCAAACCATTTCGCCCATGCTCCAGATGATCAAAAAGCAAAACACTGTAAATGGAGCTACGAAACAGAGCTTCACTTATTAGCTAAAGAAGTACTTAATAATAATAAAAAGCTAACAATACCAATTGGTAATTTTGATCCTTACAGCTTCACACTTATTTTTGATAATGTTGATATTGAAACTCCTATTGATAATTCTAGACGAATTCCTGACGTAATTGGTTATTCAAAGGGTGAGCAAATTTTAATTGAAATCGCGGTGTCTCACTTCTGTGGAACTGATAAAATCAGCGAGTATAAAAGGTTAAATAAGAACGCAATAGAATTCGACTTTAGTAATTTTATTCCTACCTCTGAAGTAATAACATTAGACGAAGTGAATGATTTATTTGAAAACTCAAATGCAAAATGGCTGAGTATTGCTCCTGCTGGATTTATAGGAGAGCTGTGCCATGCACATGAACGTCAATCAATTAAAGATTTAATGTTTGAAAGAAGGGAGTTTTTAAATAAATACGAACAAGAAAAGAGAAGCTTATACTCAGCAGTAACGTTTCTAAAAGAGCAATTACGTGATTTATCATATACTAAAAATAATCTTGAGGTAATTGTAAAAAAAGACGAATCAAAAATTCGTAATACGTACAGGATAAAATATAAAAGACTTGTAGAGAATATTAAATATGCTACGGAAGAACTATTTCAGGTCAATCAAAATATATCTGAACGATCAAATATAAAAAATGAAATTGATGCTTATGAAATTAGACTGAGAAACGAGCTAAATGTAAAAAACCAAGACTTAATAAATAAGCAAAAGAAGCTATTGGAAGATATCAAAAGTTTAGAGCTCGCAAAGAAATTTAAAATCGAACAAAGTAAAAAAGAAGTTTATGATTTTGTCGAAAAACAAAAAGTATTTTTAATATCTAATTTCAATGAGAGCCTTCAAAATCAAGTCTCTGAATTATCCTTAACGAAATTAGAAATAAGATCAGAAATAATCCAACTATATAAAAAAAGAGATGAATTACAAAATATAGTATCTGAAAAACAAGACATTATTGATTCAATAAGTGCTCAGAAGGACGATTTAAATAATGAAAAAATACGATTGGAATTATTAAAATTAGAAGTTCAAAAACAGAATAGACAATACCAAACTGCAGCAAAGAATATTGAAAGAATTACTCCCGATTTAAGGGAGCTAACTCGTAAAGGTGGAATTCCATGGCCCTTTACACACAACTTAATTGAAGAGTTAAGTAAGGATTTGAAATCTTAAATTTATCAAAGATGTAAGCACTAGGACACCATTGCTAATACTACTAAATTAACAATGGTTAAAAAGCCTGTACACATATCAAAACATTGAAAAATTTAACTATTTCAAGTTGTAAATTTGAAGTATAAAAAAATGAAAAAATATTAGAGGCGGTGGAAGCAGGACCAAAGCTAATAATCCAACATTAAATAACTTTTTTAAAGAAATATGCGCAATTGGAAACGCTAAGTAAAACCCATCCTTTCCTTCTTTGTAAAGTATTTCTGTATAAGCTATTATTTTGCTTGTTCGCTCAGCTTTAAAGTTAGTCAAAGTATTATTTGAAATCATAAATTTAATACTTTGTAAGTCCATAACTTCTATTGACTCTAAAAAAGTTTTATAGGTAGTATCATTATTCCAGTTAATATTAAAATTGCCTTCCAACTCTTGCCTTAATAATTTAACTTTAGTTACATTTACCTGTTCAAAATGTTGCCATTCTCTCAATTGTTTATCTAATTCGGATAAAGTTATACTATCCCAAAAGTTACAAACTCGATCAGCTAATTTATGAATCTGTTCATTATATTCTTTAAGAACATCTTTAGCCTCAGCACGTGTTGAATTAACTAAAGAAATAGCAAAAACAACACACCAACCGATTATAGAAATTAATAATACTAGCAAATTAGACTCTAATAATTTATCTATTTATAGCAGCTGAACCTTGCTGGTTACTCGCTGCCTCTTTGATATACCGCCACGCTCTATCAACATCATATGAATCAGCTGACTCAATTGTAAGATTTTCCCTTAGTTTATCGTAGGTCAGTCCTTCGACTCTTATTAGCCCACCAAAGGTTTCTTCCAAAAATGAAGAGCTTAGCTCCACCTCGATATCATCGAGAATTACAGTAACTTTATCAAATTCATTTAGAGCATTAAGCAGGCGATCTTTCCTGAACTCTTCACCACTGTGGGGGCCATCTGATTTATACCTACCAAAAGGTATTAGGCTAAAGTCTTTTAAATAAATAATGTTGCTATTACTCATAAAATTGCAAACTCCATTCAATTATTGTTGCACCTATAGTGTTAGGGTATGAATGGCAATAAATATCGTCATTCTCGAATCTAACCTCTACTTTAGAGCTAATCACAGTAAAATAATCTGTATTATTCTCAGATAATATTGGATGTTTCATATCTTCAGAGCCCTGACCACGACCACTTATACGTGTCGAAGAAATACCTTGCTCCATAGCATAGGTTAAGGCTGAATTCTCATCTAGTTGCCATTTATGACTACTCTCTGGAAAACCTTTTTTTATATTATTAACAATACCAACACCTCTATCAAGAATAATGCATTGTAGGTGTTTAGATCCGGACTCATCTTCTACTATTTGAACACATGACCACCAACGCCTATACAAAAAATTATGGTAATCTTTAGTATATGCATGATGCAGAACATTCAGCATCCCCTCATTGATAGCAGCAGAGAGTCTTTTAGGTAATTTATCAAGCATATATTTATCACAAATATGCCTAACTAATTTTCCCATATCAGTTATTGGATCGTTACCTGTAAGATAATTACTACCTATAAAATACAACTGTTCAAAGCTGTCGGCACTAATACCATTCATAGCAGTCAGAAGGCCTGTTGAAGAAAATAAACCTTTTATTTTAGGCTCTAAAGGTGGAATGATTTTTACATTTAATCTTACATTTTTGTAAGAACCACAAAATCTTATCCTGTGAATAGAAGATAGTAATAGTACAGATGCCGATGCACTGTAAAATTCTAAATGCTTTAAATCTATTATTATAGGTTTATTTTGTTGTAAAGCAGCTTTGTCGCAATCATTTAAGAAAGAAAGAGTTTTCCCACGAGAAATAGTGTCATATAAACAAAGTTTCACAGGTGCTTTTATTGTTGTAAATTCTAACTTCATTGCTCAAAATACCACCTAATCAAAGTTCCTTTAATATTCCCCGAAGGGCTAAAGTTACTAAATATTAAAGAATTTTCATTTTCCTCACAAAAAGGGCCTTTAAATTCCACTGCACCAGTGCCGCTAATCACCTCAATTAAGAGACAATTTTTTAACCTGAGCGGTGTTAATATTCCACCAGATCCACTACCTCCCCACTGCTTTTTACATGAATTACCTGACTGCATTGCATGAGTGATGATTTCACAAGGCTCTTTTATATTTTGCTTCGAGAATGCTTCAAGTATACCCTGTCCACGGTCATATATAACGAAGTCCGTAGTTATTTTTTTATCAAACTGCTCAGAACGGAACAGAAACCAAAAAAATTTATACTTTTCAGTTTTAGCCATTCCTTCATATGCGTATTTTTGAATGTTATTAAAAGCTTCACTCAGTGCTAAATCAATATGGCGAGGTAATGACTGCTTGACAGTATCTTTAAGGTATTGGAGGAAAAGGAAATAGCCATCTACCCTGCCATATAAAAACTTTTCTTCAATTAATTTGCCATAGCTGTTTTCAGATTGACTATTAATCATCAAAATAGGGCTATCCTTAGTCGGAATTGGATATTTGCTAAAATCAAAATTATTCCAGTCCTTGATTGCGCTATTGGATAAAAAGCACAAACACTCTTCAATTCTATACATTAATTCCTCAGTCTATGGCGTAACAATTCAAAGGTTAGCCTCTAAAATCAATACTATATTTTTTAGAAATTCAGAAAAATACAAAAACACTCCAATTCCCCGTGATCACACCTGAAACTTAGTTAATGATGAGTAATTTACAGCATGGATGCTGTACAAAGCGTAGCTTGGCCACGGATGGCCTATCTACGCTGGTTACGTTCACATCATTAACGTAAGTTGAAGCTACAGTGTGATCCTCGGGTGCGCCGTGGGATTCCAAAGGGCGGTAGGCGGCAGCCGTCCTTTGGTTGCCATCGCCAACGCGATATAACCTCGAATAGAGGTTTTTAATCCCTTGAATCCGAAGTAAAAAACAACTTATGAGCGCGATATAAAATCGCACCTACGCATTAATTACACCGAAATTTAAAAGCTTCGCTTTTCGCGCGAGCAAGCTCAGCGCCTACAAATTAAAGCGCGATAAACTCATGCCTACAGCACGAACTACAAATTCTGTATTAAACGTCATACCTTGGCTTTTCTTCAGCTACTAAATCCAGCCCTGCACTTGGTTGCTGATATTTAAAACTAGCCGCCTCTTCAAAATAACCTTTTTTTACCCATAACTTTGCACTGTTAACCTGCGCAACCTGATATGCCCAATTACTGACTGCAAGTGACTTATCTGAATCACAATAAAAGTAAGGTTGGAGTTTATTGGCAATTTCGGCTTTATGCGTATCGAGGTTTTGTTCTAGCCAGCGGTCGCGGTGAGCGAATGCTGCGAGGTGGTCTCGCTTATTGTTATTACAATCAGCATGCGCAGCAACAAAGTTATGAGCTAAGTCGTTTGGATAGCGCTTAAACGGAATAAAATGGTCGACCTCTGGTGTTTTTTTAGTTTCTTTTTCGTTTTTTAGGTTCATTGGCTTTTGGCAATAAAAGCAAAGCCCTTTTTGAATATCAATAAGCAGCGGCGCAACTACTTTTAAAGCAGTTCTGTTAGTACCAAACAAAAATTCTTGTAGCTGGCTTTGCGATCCCAATAACGTTTGATTCGCTTTTATTGTTTGTACTTTTTCTACCCATTCAGTAACACTAAGATGCACAACCAAATCGTAAAAACGCCTAAAGCACTGAGCAATACCTACATTTAAAACAATTCGCTTTGGCTCTCTACCTTTACCTAAAAGTGTATGAGGATATAAAAAGCACTCTTCTTTTCCCGAAAGTAACTGCAAGCGCCAAAGAGGCCCATCAATAAATGTACGCCGTAATGAGCTTATTACTTTGCTGTATTGCTGATGATTTTTGAATGCGTTATAACTTTTAATACCTGCATTTTGCAGCTTAAATATCTCGGTAATGAACTTTGCTTGGCCTAAGCTATTTTGCTTAAGTAACATATCTTCGGCATTGGTTATTATATCTGTTGTGCCCAATGCATATGGCACTGAATGATTCCAATACAGTTGAATAAATTTATCAACCAAAGTGTCGATTTCAATTTCCATTGGGGCTTCGGGATTACTATTTTTATGCTCTACACACACATCAGCAATTGCATGTAACAATGCATATTTGTAAGTAGCTGTGAATTCACCTTCAACTAACATTCGCTGAATATATGCAATAAAGTCGAGTTGTTGCTGCATTGCTCCAATCATAAAACGTGCACTACTTTAATAAGCGCATTTAGCCACACTTCGCTTTCGCGCTCTGGGCGCTTGTCAACACTTTGCCATTGTTTAATGGCTTTTAGCTGCGTATGGCTAAGTAAAAGCGTTAAAGCATTTTCGTTTAAATCGGTAAATTCACGACCATTATGCACACGCTCTGTATCGCCATATTTAAACGACACATATAAAACGCCATTCGGTTTAAGCGCACGTTGTAGGTTTAAAAACACCTGCGGTAACTCAGCTTTTGGAACGTGTAATAAACTAGCGCAGCACCAAATCCCGTCGTATTGATTTACACTATTTAGCTCTTGGAATGCTTTAACCGCTACAGGTTGTTGTAAGTAACTGCTTGCCAACTCTGCCAACTCTGGGCTTGCATCAAATGCACTCACGGTAAAACCCTGCGCTTTAAAAAATGCGGCATCGCGCGCACTGCCACAACCGGCATCTAAAATACTACCGTGTTGTGCAACGTGAGGTAAAAACTCAGCATAAAGCGCCGACATATCAACGTTAAGTGTTGAGTCGCTAAAAGCTTTGGCGTTTTGGTTGTAATAAGTAAGTGTGGTGTTTGACACGAGACTCACCGCTCCTTGGCTAATCGTTTAACAGCTAAGGTACTGTTAATACTGCATTCATTATTTGTTTAATCTACAGGAACAAGCGCATTAAATATAGGCTTAATAAGTAGAAATTTTTAAATTAATACGCCATTGTTATTAAGCACTGATGCTGAGTGACACACGCTGTATAAAATATAAAATACAACCACCTTTCTATAAACACCTGCATACTGGGCATTCTCATAATTACGGATGGTTTTTACATCTTTACACAATCCCGCGCCGCTAAAATACAAAAGCTGGTTTATACTGTTGTAATAATGAGCAAAATAATAACTATGAGGCGTAATGAATAAATTAATTACCGTATTTTTATGTTTGCTGTTTACGGCTCCGTTTAATGTATTTGCTTGTGAGAGAACCTTTAGCGTGGCATCGCACGATGCTTTTTGGCCGCCTTATGTAATGGGCATTAACGGTAAGCTGCAAGGCTTGGAGGTTGATGCGCTTAACATTATATTTGCTGACTCCCCTTTTTGTTTTGAAGTTAAGTTACTGCCAAATTCTAAGCGGGCTTTTATTGAGCTTAAATACGGCCGTATTGATTTGGAGTGGGCTGCAAGTTATACAGACGAGCGCGCTAAATATGTGCACTTTAGTGATAACTACCGAACTGAGGTTATGCGCTTATACGAAAACAAAAATAATCAGCATAGTGTTAAAAACCTCGAAGACATTTTTAAACAAGGCTTTATTGTTGGCGCTAACTTTGGAAGCTATTACGGTGAGGAGTTTGAGCAATATAAAACTAAATATAAAAAGCAGATTGAATACACCAGTGCAACCAGTAAACGCTTTGAAATGCTTAATAAACAACGTATTGATTTTGCTATTGAAGACGAGTTAGTGGGGGCTTATTTTGCCAAAAAAGGCTCAAATATCAAATTAGTAACCAATATTGAGCATGTAAATAAAGACGATATTTATTTAATGTTTAGCAAACAAACGGTGTCGGTTACTGAGCTTGCGGTAATTAATGAATATATAAACAAAAATAAAACAGCACTTAAAGCGTTGTTTGAACACTAATTTAAGGAGTGTAATGAAAACTTTATTTTTAACATTTACTACACTGCTATTTACTCACTTTAATGCCCTTGCGTGTTCAAAAACATTGGTAATGGGCACTAACGAAACTAATTGGCCGCCTTACCTTGTTAAGCAAGGTGATACATTTTTAGGCGCAGAAGTGGATGCTGTAAACGCTATTTTTAAAGATTCAAAATTTTGTATTAAATGGACTTATTTTCCGAGTTTTTCGCGTGTTCAAGCTGAGCTTAAAAATGGCCGAGTAGATATGACCTACGCGGCAAGTTACACAAAAAAACGCGCACAATATGCGCACTTTAGTTTGCCCTACCGCGAAGAAGTTATGCATCTTTATAAACATAAAGACTCGCCTGATGTAACCAGCTTAGCTGATCTTTTTAGTCAAGATTTTACAGCAGGTATTAACCGAGGAAGCTTTTTTGGTGATGAGCTTGAACAACTCAAAACCAAATATTCAAAACAGGTCGTGCTTACTGCTCAAGCAAATAATCGATTTAGCATGTTAGATAAAAAACGAATCGACTATGTTATTGAAGACTCCGTGGTTGCGCAGTACTTTGTAAAAAAACACTCCTCAATTTCGCAGGTAAAAACTATTACACCGATTAACGTTAACAATGTGCATTTTATGCTAAGCAAGGAGTCGCTAACACTTGATGACGTGACGACTGTTAATCAGTTAATTACCAAAAACGAGGCGGCGATAAAGTCAATTTACCAACCTATGCATTAAAACATAGCTAATAACTTAGCTATTTGGCGCCCCCTCTTTAATATTGCTTGGCATTAGTAATTATTTACATTGTGGCTGTAAGTACATTCAACACTACATACGTTAAAAATAGTGACCTAAAACCGAGAATTGCCGTTATTTTTACTTGGTTATAAATTAGCTGCCTTTTATCTTTCATTCGTTGTGGCTGATCTGTATAATTCGCCAGCTAATTTACCCTATTGTCTGGTTCTTGTTTGTGGCGTTTTGCTGCAGCGTACTCCTGTCAGTACTAATCTAGGATTACCTTTTTTGATCTCCACCGCAAATATTACGATGCAGTTTGGCGCAGAGCCGTTGTTTGAAAACATTTCAGCTAAATTTGGTAACGGTAACCGTTACGGTTTAATTGGCGCTAACGGCTGCGGCAAGTCGACTTTCATGAAAATTTTAAGCGGTGCGCTTGTTCCAAGTGCGGGTAATGTATCTATTACTCCAGGGTTAAAAGTAGGTAACCTAAGCCAAGACCAGTTTGCTTTTGAGCAATACAGCGTTGTAGACGCGGTAATTATGGGCGACGTGGAGCTTTGGAAAGTAAAGCAAGAACGCGAACGTATTTACTCGTTACCAGAAATGAGCGAAGAAGACGGTATGAAAGTTGCCGATCTTGAAAGTGTATTTGCTGAAATGGACGGTTACACGGCAGAAAGCCGCGCTGAAGAAATTTTGCTTGAAGCAGGTATCGATAAAGAATTTCATTACGGTTTAATGGCAAACGTTGCCCCAGGTTGGAAACTACGTGTGCTTTTAGCACAGGCGTTATTTGCAAACCCTGACATTTTGCTACTTGATGAGCCTACCAATAACTTGGATATTCATACAATTACGTGGCTTGCTAACGAGCTTAACAAACGTAAATGTACGATGATTATTATTTCGCATGACCGTCACTTTTTAAACTCGGTATGTACACACATGGCCGATATTGATTACGGTGAGCTGCGTATTTACCCTGGTAACTATGAGAAATTTTTAGAAGCTGCGGGCTTACAACGCGAGCAACTTTTAGCTGAAAATGCTAAAAAGAGCGCTGAAATTGACGAGCTACAAGACTTTGTTAACCGTTTTGGTGCTAACGCTTCAAAAGCTAAGCAAGCAAGTTCGCGCGCTAAAAAAATGGATAAAATTAAGCTTGATGAAGTTAAATCTTCAAGCCGTATGAGTCCATCGCTTTCGTTTGACGAAGGTAAAAAAATGTACCGTCAGGCGCTTGAAGTTAATAAGCTTGGCCATGGTTTTGATGGCGAAACGTTATTTAGCGGCGGCGACTTTTTACTTGAAGCTGGCGCTAAGCTTGCCGTAATTGGCGAAAATGGTGTGGGTAAAACTACATTTTTACGCTGTTTAGTAGACGAGCTTAAAAGTAATGAAGGCGAAATTAAATGGTCTGAAAATGCGAGCTTTGGTTATTGCCCGCAAGACAGCACTAAAGATTTTGATAACGATTTGACGTTGTTTGATTGGATGTCGCAATGGCGTACAGCTAAGCACAACGATTTAATGGTTCGTGGCATGTTAGGCCGTTTGTTGTTTACAGCTGACGATTCAAACAAAAAAGCGCGTAACTGTTCTGGTGGTGAAAAAAATCGCCTGTTATTTGGTAAGTTAATGATGCAAGACGTTAACGTGCTTGTTATGGACGAACCAACTAACCACATGGATATGGAAGCCATTGAAGCGCTTAATAACGCGTTAAAAGATTTCCAAGGTACGCTTATTTTTGTAAGCCATGACCGTGAGTTTGTTTCGTCATTAGCTACACGTATCATTGATATTAAAGATAAAAAAGTAATCGACTTCCAAGGTACGTTTGACGAATACCTAGCAAGTTGTGAAGAGAAAAAAGCGTAAACTCTTTCTGATTGCTTATAAAAACGGTGTTAAATTTAGCGCCGTTTTTTATGTGTGGAATTTGAGTTTAACTATAAAATTAATTAATAAAGGCTTAAATAAATAATTCACTAAGAGGTTAAGAGACGCTACGCTTTTAGAGTCAGTGATAAAATACTCGTTTCTGGCTTGGTTCTTCTCATTTACTCCTCTTTGGCTTCTCCTAGTGCAATAGTTTTTCAAGTAAATAGTTCACTAATGGTGATATAAGACGCAGCGCTTTTAAAGTAAGTGATAAAATACTCGTTTTCTTGCTTCGCTCTTCTCATTTACTCCTCTTTGGCTTCTCCTAGTACAATAGTTTTTCAAGTAAATAGTTCACTAATGGTGATATAAGACGCAGCGCTTTTAAAGTAAGTGATAAAATAAAAAACACTGTTTTTTGACTTAATTTTTCTTAGTTACTGCAGCATCGCTTTCTCTTATGCAATTAATGACTCTTATCGCAGAGCTAATTATTCACATTATTTTATTGGTAATTACTGCACACATCACTGCTTTAAATCTAGTCATATTATCCTGTAAGTCTTTGTCACTTAATGCTAATGTTGATGGAGTGAATTATTTAAAACTTTAATAGCTAAACCAAGAGGTAACTATGTCTAATTGGGTTGAAGCAACAGTAAAAAATGTCACGTGTTGGAGCGAAACACTCTTTAGCTTAACCGTTAATGCAAACGTAGAGCCGTTTAAAGCTGGTCAATTTACAAAGCTTTCAATAATGGATGGCGACAAACGTATTGCTCGGGCTTATTCATATGTGAATGCCCCTGAAAACCCCGATCTCGAGTTTTATCTTATTAACGTAATTGACGGTTTGCTTTCTCCTCGTTTAGCTACTTTACAACCTGGCGACACCGTATTAATAGAACAACACGCAACCGGCTTTTTTACCCTTGATGAAATACCACAAAGTGATCAGCTTTGGATGTTAGGGACTGGTACTGCCATAGGCCCTTTTTTATCAATTTTACAACAGCCCGATGTATGGAAAAAATACAAAACTATAAATTTAGTGCATGGCGTACGTTTTAATAACGATTTAAGCTATCAAGCACTTATTAACGAGCTATTAAGAGTGTACCCAGCACAACTTAACTATATTCCGGTTGTAAGTAGAGAGGAGCCATTACAAGGCTTAAGTGGGCGAATTACTAACGCAATTGAGAGCAACCGTTTGTTTGAATATGTAAAATTAAACCCTGAGCCTAGTAATGCACAATTTATGATTTGCGGAAATCCACAAATGGTAAAAGACACAACCGCGCTACTTCTCGATAAAAACTTTACGCGTAACCGCCGTAAAAACCCCGGCAATATTACGGTAGAGCAGTACTGGTAGGCTTCAGTGGTGGTATTAACTACCCGATAACGTTAAAATTTGCTATGTTGCACCCTTATACTAATTTTATCAAAAATATGATCATTCTATTGCATTAAAAAACTCACTAACTGCGTTAAAGGTTATTCATATAGAACAACTATATGTCACAATTTTCGCGTTGTTATTGCGCTATTTTTTAACGCTGTAATAGATCGCCTATTTAATGTAATTGGTATTACACGTATTTAGTGTTCATTTTAGGAAAGTTATGAAACCGTTATCTATTATTTTAGCCTCATTAGTCACTACCGTTGCGCTAATTACTTATGCCGCAGAGCAAAGCGAGCCTAAGCAAAAAGAGCCGCAAGTTGAAGCTCAAACAAGCGTTGAAAAGCCAAAAGTTGAAAATGAGCAATCAGTAACTCAAACCAACACTGACGACAAAGTAAATACGCTTGAATACAAAGCGCCAGAGCTTAAAAAGCCAACAATTGATGCGACTAAACCAGACGATTCAAAAGTATTAGGTAACGAGCAAATTAAACCTGCTGAAAAGCCTAAAAATAAAATAGAAAAAGCAGTGGCTGTAGCCGAAGCTGAAAAAGCAGTAACGCAAGCAAAAGAAGCACTTACAGTTAAGCAGCAAACTAAAGCTAAACAATCGCGCGAATCACTTGCTGTGGTAGAGCAGCTAGTTAAAGCATATAACGCACGTAACATTGAAGAGTTTCTTCGTGTATATGCCGAAGATGTTGAGTTTTATATTTTCCCTAATGAGCTATTATTTAAAGGTAAAGAAAAACTAATAGAACGTTACGGGCTAATGTTTAAAAAGTTAAAGTGTATTCACTCATCACCAATTAAGCGCATAGTGCACGGTGATATAGTGATTGATCACGAACTTTCAGAAACTTGTTCAACTGACGAAAACGTAGTTGATAAACGCTCAGAACTTATTTCGAGTTATCAAATTAAAGATGGGAAAATAGTACGCGTACTGTTTTTTAGATAAAGGCTATTAATGCAAATAAATGACGACAAAAAAATTCGCTTAATGTATCGCATTGAGCCAGGTTGCCTTGGACCTAAGGGTGCTGAGCATGTTGAAGATTTTTGTCGTTTTGCAAACAAGCATATTAAATCCCCCTTTTATGGCCAATTTGTATTTTTACCACGTTACGATAAAACCATAGACGAGCGACAATACAGCGTTAACAGCCGTAATTTATCACTTGCTCAGGCTCGGGCTTACTTAAAGCACTTTGAAATTAATATTGAAGAATTTGAAGAACAACTCGACGAGCTCCTCACAAAAGCGATTGATTTATACTTTAAGCGATAGCGTTTAATTGCTGTTGCTTAGGTATTGCCTCCCCTCAAACGTACATTTTTATTTATTTTAATTATTATTAAATAATATAAGTAATTTCTTTCACAAAGATAAGGTAATCAGTAATAACTGAGAAAAACCAGTCCAGCCAATATGTATCACTACTCTAAAAGCGCAGCGCCTCTTAACCTCTTTGTGAATAATTAGCTCTTTAAAAGCCTTTATTTGCACAATGAGAAGTAAAAGAGGGGGAAATGAGAAAAGCCAAAACCACTATTTTTATGTTTTATCACTACTCTAAAAGCGCAGCGCCTCTTAACCTCTTTGTGAATAATTAGCTCTTTAAAAGCTTTTATTTGCACAATGAGAAGTAAAAGAGGAGTAAATGAGAAAAGCCAAAACCAGTATTTTTTATGTTTTATCACTACTCTAAAAGCGCAGCGCCTCTTAACCTCTTTGTGAATAATTAGCTCTTTAAAAGCCTTTATTTGCACAATGAGAAGTAAAAGAGGAGTAAATGAGAGCCAAAAACAAAAACAGTATTGTTATGTTTTATCACTACTCTAAAAGCGCAGCGCCTCTTAACCTCTTTGTGAATTAATTAACTAAATATTTTAAAAGCCTTAAAAACAAAAAAGCGGTGTTAATTTTAACACCGCTTAATGCGTAATATATTTAGCTTTAGTAAGCTTGGGCTACAACATAGGTTTTATAACATCAAACACAGCTTCTATATGGTCGTCTCTGTCGTTTAGTGCCGCTATGTAACGGTATTTTTTGCCGCCTGCGTTTTCGAATATTTCACGGTTTTCACCTTCTAGCTCTTCAAGTGTTTCTAGGCAGTCGGCGCTAAAAGCAGGACTTATAATAGCTACATCGGTAATACCTTCATCAGGTAAGGCTGCAAGGGTTGCGTCGGTATAAGGCTTTAACCACTCTGCTTTACCAAATCGACTTTGAAAAGTACTAATTACTTTGTCTTTATCAAGACCTAGTTTTTCGACAACTAAACGCGTGGTTTGTAAACATAGGCAATGGTACGGATCGCCGCGATCTAAAAACAATTTAGGCATACCGTGATACGAAAAAACAATTTTTTGTGGCATACCATTCGCTTCTAAATCCTCACTAATACTATTAGCAAGTGATTCAATGTAACGGGTGTTTTTATGATAACCATTTATAAAATGCAGCTCTGGCACCCAGCGCCATTTACGCAGTACGCTCGATACGGCATCAAAGGTTGAGCCTGTAGTTGGGCTAGAATATTGCGGATACATTGGCAGTATAATAATACGCGTTAAGCCTTTATCTCGTAGCTCTTCAAGGCCTGCCTCTATTGAAGGATTGCCATAACGCATTGCCATTACTACTTCAGTATTGGTATAACCTTGCTCTTTTAATAAAGTATTTAACTTTACACTTTGCTGGCGAGTAATGTGGGTAAGTGGTGAGCCGTTTTCGGTCCATATACTCTCGTATAATTTAGCCGAACGTTTTGGGCGTACGCGTAAAATAATGCCATGTAAAATTATCATCCATACCAAGCGTGGTATTTCTACAATGCGTGGATCTGATAAAAATTCGCGTAAATATGTACGAAGCGCAGCCGCTGTTGGTGCATCAGGGCTGCCTAAGTTAGTTAGCAGTATTCCCGTTTTTTGGTTAAAACGCCCATCATGGGGGTTGTCAGTAACCGCAGAAAATCGCGACACAGAGTGCTCCTTCAAGCAAATTCAATAATCTATTTTATGCACATTGTAACGAAAAAAACTGCGGTTTAGATCAATCATTTAGCAGTTTTCACCATTATTCTGAACGGAGTTGGTTTTTTAGATTCTAGCTGTTGGAGTTTTTCTATCGATTTACTGCCAAATACATGACCTTTGGGCAGCAACATTATGCCCGTATGGCTGTGTAGAGCATGGCCCAGTACCATTTGCTCTTTGAGTTCATGGGCGTTACAAATTAGCACTGATCCTGCTGAACTTTTTTGTTCATGTAGTTTTGCATGGCTTGCTTCAAGTGCACGTACAATTTTAGGGTGATAAAACGATCCACTATAAAGTTTTACACTTTCGAGTGCGTCATCGTGGCGCTGCTTTTCATCACTTGCATTGCTTTGCTCAAACGCGTCCCAATAGTCGCGCGCTAAACCTAGCACCATAGCGCCTATTGGTATGTCGTTTCCGGCAAGGCCTTTGGGCATTCCGTTTCCGTTAAAGCGCTCAAACTGATAATAAATAGCATCCGACAAGTCATGTAAATGTATTGCTGGCATTAACATTAATTGTGCAGTACTTGGGTGAGTATAAAAGGTTTTGCGTTGTTGCTCGTTTAAGCGGTTAACTGGTTTTTTATAAAGATCAGGATCCATAGCAAGCAAGCCTATTTGCGCCAAGTAACCAGCCATAGGGGCAAGATCAATGCTTTTTTGCGACAAGTTTAAATAAAGTGCTATTTGTGTACAGGTATTAGCAATATTTTGTGCTTTGTTACCATCTAGGTAAGGGTTTGCGTTAACAAAATTATATAGCAGCTCTACGGTCGATTTATGCTCTTGTTTTTCGCGCTCGTTGGCGTCTTCAAGCTTTTTTAAAACCTGTTTTATTTGTAAGGTGCGTTTTTCTACTCGTTGTTCAAGCGAATTATTAAGCTCTAGCAACTCTTGGTTTTGCGCTTTAACTTGTGCCTCTAATTTTTGATTTTGTTTTTTTAGTGCAAATTTTTCTAGGCTATCTCTAATGCTACGAAGTAATAAATCGTTTTGCCAAGGCTTTTGAATATAACCATTTATTTGGCCTTGGTTAACAGCCGCTAAGGTGGTTTGTATGTCGGCGTAGCCGGTTAATAAAATGCGTTGGGTGTCGGGTGCCAGCGCACGCGCTTTTTCTAAAAACTCGGCACCGTTCATTACCGGCATACGCATATCGCTAATAATTAAACCAAACTCATGATTTTTAAAAAGCGTTAGTGCACTTTGCGGGTTATCGCAAACAATAACCGACAGGCCATTTACTTCAAGTAGCCGTGCTAACGTGCGTAGTACTATTTCATCATCATCAATGCAAAGTACATCAACCTGATTTATTGGTATGCTTGGTGTTACTTGAGTCATTGAGTCGCCTTTAAATTACTTCTGGTTAAATAATAGCTTAAAAAAATACTCTATGGTGTGTTTGTGCCTACCTTTTATATTAAGTGGTATTTACATAATGGAGTTATTAGCAATAAGTGGATAATTACTTATGCATAATATTAGGCCTTGGCTGCACTAAAGTTGCAAATTTGCATACAGACGACTAAACGTTATGTATAAAGTTATCTATATGGATGAAGGGAATGGATGGATCAGATGGTAATTTTGAACGTGCTTTTTTAAACGAACAAAAGCTGCGCTTAGCTGCAGAGCAATTACTCAAAGATAAAAGTAGCGTTTTAGTTGCCATAAATAATGAACTACAAAAAAAAGTAGCCGACTTAGAACACCAACAAATGCTGTTTGTGCAAACAGAAAAAATGGCAACCTTAGGTACACTGAGCGCAGGCGTTGCCCACGAAATAAATACCCCACTTGCCTATGCAATGAGTAACGTAGAGAGCCTACAAAACGCAAGCCCTTTACTTGTAGCGCTGCTGAAACTTAACGAACAATATTTAAATAACGAAATTAAAGAGAGCCGTTTTAAACACGAAATCGACATACTCAATTTACAGTATCCGTACGCGTGGATTTATAACAATTTGCAGGGGCAAATTAACGACAGCGTTGAAGGACTTAAACGTATAAAACAAATAGTGCATGACTTATTAAACTTTGCCCACCCCACCTCTTCTCAAGATAAACAATTAGCCGATGTAACAACGGGTGCTAATAATGCTTTAAGGTTATTGAGTAGCAAACTTAAATTATGCGAAATAAAAACGCGGTTTGAACCCCTACCACTCATTTGGTGCAATTTATCGTCAATTAATCAGATTTTTGTAAATCTTTTAATGAATGCTTGGCAAGCTTGCGAGTTAGATTTAGAAAAAGGCTGCATTATTGAAGTCAATATTTTTGAACTACACACAAATATTTGTATTGAAATAAAAGATAACGGTTGTGGCATGAATGAAGACACAATAGCACATATGTTTGACCCTTTTTACACAACAAAAGAAGTCGGAAAAGGCACCGGTATGGGTATGACACTTGTATACGCTATGGTGAGCGATCACGGTGGAAAAGTAGAAGTTAACAGTACATTAGGCACAGGTACGACCATTCGCTGCCTATTACCTTTAAAAGTGTAAAATAACGAACAAAACCACATTGTAAATAAAGTGTTAAACATTCTGTTTTTTGATGTTTAATCCCTTCTTAGCACGTATTTTAACCGATTTGATGTGGTTTTTTCTTATCTTGAAGTTTATTTGCATACTTAGACCAAATATTTAGTTTTTTTCATTTCTTTTTGTTTGCATATGTTGCTAGGATGTTTGCAACAGGTTGTGAGCATCATAACCACACACATATTATTAAGAATACAAAAAACAGGGTCGTCACTATGTCAACATACCGTTTAAACACACTTGCTGTAGCCGTTGCTTTCGCGTTTAGCGCACCAAGCATTGTTAACGCTGAAGAAGCACCAGTGCAAGCTGCTAAAAACATAGAGCAAATATCTGTATTAGGATCGCGTGTATCTAACCGTACCTCTACAGAGTCTTCTTCTCCTATTGATTTAATTGACGCGGATGATTTAACTAAAGGTGGTTTTACCGAATTAGGCCAAAGCCTTCAAGCGACAGCGCCTTCATTTAACTTTTCGCGTACACAAGTATCAGACGGTTCAGATTTATTTAGACCCGCAACACTTCGTGGCTTACAACCAGATCAAACCCTTGTATTAGTAAATGGTAAACGTCGTCATAACCAATCAATTTTTGGCCTTAACGGTACAGTAGGCGCAGGCGCTGCGGGTACTGATATGAATGCCATTCCGCTAACAGCACTTAAAGGCGTTGAAGTATTACGCGACGGCGCTGCAGCGCAGTATGGCTCTGATGCTATTGCAGGTGTTATTAACTTATCTCTTAATAACTCAACCGGTATTACAACGGGTTTTGTACAATACGGCGGCACAAGTGAAGGTGACGGCGACACTATTTCAGCAGGTTTAAACCGTGGTTTTGAATTAGGTAACGAAGGCGGCTTTATTAACCTATCGCTTGAGTACCGTGATGCCGACGGCACTAACCGTGCAGAGCGCGATACGGGGGGTTCGCTTAATGTTGAACCAGGTACGCTAAGTGAAGATGTACGCTGGGGCCAAGGTAACTCAGAAAGTGAATTTACGTCGTTATTTTACAACATGGCATTACCAATGGGCGACGGCGAGCTTTACTCGTTTGGTGGCTACTCTGAGCGCACGGCGCTGGGTAATGGTTTTTACCGTAACTTTAACGAAGCCTCTAAAAACGTAACACAAGTATACAGCGATGGTTTTTTACCGCGCATATATAACGAAGCACAAGATATTTCAGTAGCACTTGGGTTTAAAGGCGATATAAACACAGACTGGACTTACGATGTATCGGCTGTTTATGGTGAAAACCAATACGATTTTACATCACGCAATACATTAAATGCTTCTTACGCGGCTGAGTATTTATTTAATAACCCAGATGCAAGCGATGCCGACATTGCAGCAAACTCAGGCCCTACTGGCGGTTACTCAGGTGGTTTTAGATTCGATCAAACAACGGTTAACCTTGATGTAAACGGTATTGTAGATATTGGCCGTAGTGAGCCTTTATATGTAACAGTAGGCGCCGAATACCGTAAAGAAAACTACGAAATAGTGCCTGGCGATGAAGCATCATACGCGTGTGGGTTAGCAAATATGGATACTTCGTACCCATCAGTAAACGATCCGGATCAATTTGCACAGTGTGGTTTTCAAGCTTATAACGGCCTTCGCCCTGAAGCGGCTAACGATAGCGACCGTAACAGCTACGCAGTTTATGTAGACGTAGAAACTATGATCACCGACGCATGGAACGTAAGTGGTGCACTACGCTATGAAGATTTCTCAGATGCTGGGGATGATTTAATTGGTAAATTAGCAACACGTTATGAATTTTCAGATGACTTTGCAGTACGTGGTGCAGTATCTACTGGTTTTAGAGCGCCATCACTTCAACAAAGTGGTTATACAGCCTTTACAACTAACTTAGGCTCAGACGGCACATTAACGCAGTCGTTCACGGCAAACACAGGGACCGCTTTCCCAAGTGCGTTAGGCGTAGATA
Organism: Pseudoalteromonas sp. SG45-3; assembly: GCF_014164075.1. Taxonomy (NCBI): domain Bacteria; kingdom Pseudomonadati; phylum Pseudomonadota; class Gammaproteobacteria; order Alteromonadales; family Pseudoalteromonadaceae; genus Pseudoalteromonas; species Pseudoalteromonas sp. SG45-3. Next base: position 44,276 of record NZ_JACJEN010000011.1, read on the forward strand.
GCTTAGAGCTTGAAACATCAACAAACTACAGTGCTGGTTTTGTTTACGATGTAACAAGCGAGCTTTCGTTAACGGTTGATTTTTACCGTGTAGAAATTGAAGACCGTATTACACTTGGCAGCTTACTTTCGGTTGACGATGTATCGTTTAGCTCAGAAGCGGTTGCAGCGCTACAAGCAACGGGAGCAGTGCAAGCTAACTACTTCTCAAACTCGGTTGATTCTACTACACAAGGTGTTGATATTATTGCATCGTACCGCACTGAAGTTGAAGGCGGTAATTTAGGAGTAACCTTTGCAGGTAACCTAAACGATACTAAAATTGACAGCGTAAATGCAGAAGACGGTATTCCTGAAGCGGTTGCTTTTGATGATTTACAACGTAGCTTTTTTACCGACGGACAACCGAGCGAACGTGCAACGCTTACGTTTGACTACGAACGCGATGCCTACACATCAACCATTCGCTTTAACTACTTTGGCGAAACAGATGTAAAATACTTTGGTAACGACCATATTTCATTACCAGGTGAGCTTTCGCCTACGGGGTCATTTAAACCAACAAGTACGGTTGAGTCTGCTGTGTTAGTTGATTTAAATGTTAGTTACCAAATTAATGACATGTTTGCGCTTTCGGTAGGTGCCGATAACGTATTTGACGAAACACCAGATGAATTAGGTGATGACGAAGTACTTAATTTTATCACCAACGGCGCATTTAAATACCCAGTACGCGCATTGCCATACGGCTTTGACGGCAGAACGTACTACGCAAAAGTAAGCTTTAGCTTTTAATTTATAAAACAAACTAAGTAATTATAAGCGCAGTTATTAACTGCGCTTTTTTATGCTTTTTTATTATTAAAAAACTACCAAATGGATGTTAAAAATACTTGCGCGGTTGAAAATTAAGCCTACAATCGCCATCTCTTAAATAGGCCAATATAAAAGCCTCTTTATTATTTAACTTAAAATAACCATTAGTTTATAGGAAATATATGACTAAAAAATCTAAAACAAAAACCGCAAATACCAGCGCGGTAGACACAGGGCGAGGCGTTATAAACCACAATGCACTAGCGGCAATGGTCACCTCTAAATTATTTAAACCACAAGTAGTTAAAGCTAAAAAAGGCAAAGGCTCGTTTAAACGCAACAACAAGCATTCAGGACAAGAGTCCTATTTAATCGCGGCTTAAATAGCACCGATCAAATAGGGCTTTTGAATATAGTAAGCGAGGTTTTATACCTCGCTGTTACTTTAAAGCATTTAAACCCCCGTTACATGAGCGCGAAATAAATTCGCACCTACGGGTTCGGTGTTTGCACGATGTAGGTGAGGTTTTATACCTCGCTTTTACTTTTAGTTCTTTATTATTTTAACTCCCAAGCTATCCTCTAAAAGCGCAGCGCCTCTGAACCTCTTTGTGAATAACAGCCCTTAAAAATATGAATGCACAAAGAGAAGAAAAAGAGGAGTAAATGAGCAGACAAAGTCCATTTGTTTAAGTTATATGATATTTCACCACCGAGTTCACCGATGCGCTGTGCACTACACAAAGAAAACACGAGTAATGGTTAGTCACTACTCCTTGTTTTCTCCTTCACTTCTCGGTGGTGATTTAATTACTTGTTTACTAATGCATCCGACTAAATGTAAAAGCGGTGCTTTTAAACGCCAGCAAGCTGCGCGTCCACAGGTGTTTAACTCAAGTTAAAGTATGGTCTGTAGAAGAAACGTGCTCACGTTAGAAGTGTAGTTTTTAACCTTTAAAACTATTATTTTTAACTGTTTGTGATGGGTTTTCACCAAATAGTTGCGTGTAATCTTTAGCAAATTGTCCCGCATGCCAAAATCCCCAATTGGCTGCTATTACTGAAATTGGCTTATCTTGGTTTGGTTTTTTTAGTTCCCGCCTTACATTATTTAAGCGTGTTAAACGTAAAAACCGCAAAGGGTTAATTCCTAAAATACTCTCAAAGCTATACTGAAGTGTGCGCCTACTTACAAAGGAAAGCTCGCACAGCTCGGTTATGGTTATTGGGTTTTGTGGATTTGTGGCCACGTAATCTTTTACTTTATCTACTACGGCTTTGCGGTGTTTATAACTTGGCGCAATATTTTGCTGCGTATTGTCTGCTTGTAATAAGTGTAGTGCCAACATGTTTAGCATATCTTGTTGTGATTCGGTTCTAAGTCCAAAGCCCTTGCCTACAACCATGCTATTAATTATTTGTCTTGCCGTTTGCAAAGATGAGTTGCTCACCGATAAACGAGCTGATTGTGCAGATGCCAGGTTTTTCAATGTTACGCCTTGGAGCTGCGCCATATATTCAATTGAGTTCCAATCGATTACCAAACCATAAATATTAAATTGCTCAGGGGTTATCAGCTCAAAGTCGTTATCACTTGTACGGCACATAAATTGATTACTTGCCACACTTAAACCATTAATTTTACTTTGCTGTGACTGACAAGGAATGCCGAGCCAAACCGAATTAGGGGCTATGTTACATTGCTGACGAAGCGCTCGCTCAGTGTATTCTTTAAACACATGAATATTGGCGTAATCCGTTTCTTCAATACAACCATAAAAGCTGCCGTTGCTCATTTGATCGTATTTTTGCTGCCATTGAGTAAGGCTATGCGCTTGCTCGTCTATATCGTGTGTTTGCACCTTGCTCTTTAGTGGTGCATTAAAGCTACTTTGCTGCGCCATATCGGGGATGCTCTTTTTCGTTACACTTTCATTATGCTTAAGTTAGCACCGCTTTGCGTGTGTAACCAATTGAATTGGATTAATAAATAATCTTTTGCCGAAATTCGATAGTTACTTGGTACAAAATAAGCTTTCTTGTAACTATTCAATATTGATTTATAGCTAAAGATGCAGCAAAACCTATACCAAGGTTGATCATATTAGTTATGTGGAGTAAATCATGGGGCAAGCGTACAGTTACACTTTAGGTACACATACTTATAAATTCAAGAACTTAGCCCAGTTAATGGCTAAAGCTACACCGCAGCGTTCGGGTGATCGCTTAGCGGGCGTAATTGCACAATCAGCACAAGAACGTGCTGTGGCACAAATGACATTGGCGGATATACCTCTTAAAACATTTTTAAATGAGGTACTTATTCCCTACGAAGATGACGAAATTACACGCTTAATTATTGACGAGCACGATGCAAATGCCTTTATGGCTATTGCACATTTAACCGTAGGCGATTTTCGTAATTGGCTTTTAAGTGACTTTGCAACACCTGCTGTACTTGCAAGTATAAGGCAAGGTATTACGCCGGAAATGGCTGCTGCTGTTAGCAAAATAATGCGCAATCAAGATCTCATATTAATTGCTAAAAAGTGCCATGTTACGAGTGCTTTTAGAAATACTATTGGCCTCCCCGGGCGTTTATCTACACGTTTACAACCAAATCACCCAACTGACGATATTAATGGTATTGCTGCATGCATGCTTGATGGTTTGCTATACGGTAATGGCGATGCAGTAATAGGTATAAACCCTGCAACCGATAACGTTGCCCAAGCCATTAAATTAATGACGTTAATGGATGATGTTATTCAAAAGTACGCCATACCAACCCAAAGCTGCGTGCTCACCCATGTTACTAACACCATTGAATGTATAGAAGCTGGCGCACCAGTTGATTTAGTATTTCAGTCGATTGGTGGCACAGAGGCGACTAATTCAAGTTTTGGTTTTAATTTAAATACCTTAGCTGAAGCGCAAGATGCAGCTTTGAGTTTAAAGCGCGGCACTGTTGGCAATAATGTGATGTATTTTGAAACTGGGCAAGGCAGTTCGCTTTCTGCAAATGCGCATCATGAGCTTGATCAGCAAACGTGTGAAGCTCGCGCTTATGCCGTTGCTCGTAAGTTTAACCCGTTACTGGTAAATACCGTGGTGGGGTTTATTGGCCCTGAATATTTGTTTGATGGTAAGGAAATTACTCGAGCAGGACTTGAGGATCATTTTTGCGCTAAGTTACTAGGTATACCGATGGGGTGCGACGTGTGTTACACCAATCATGCAGAGGCTGATCAAAACGATATGGATAACTTGCTAACGCTATTAGGCGTTGCAGGTTGCTCGTTTGTAATGGGAATACCTGGCTCTGACGACATTATGCTTAATTACCAAACTACGTCGTTTCATGATGCATTATATGTTCGTCGTGTTCTTGGCTCTAGACCCGCCCCTGAGTTTGAGGCATGGCTGAGCAAAATGAAAATTATGCAAAGCACTTCCGATATTACACTTTCAGATACTTTGCCTCCCGCTTTTGCCAAACCTCTGGGTGCAATTACTGGAGGTGGCTCATGAAATCAAGTTCAAAACAGAGCACTCCTTTAGATAACTCAGTAAACGAGCATAAAAATAACGGTAATGTAGTGCACAACCCTTGGAGTGATTTACGCCGCTTTACCGATGCGCGTATTGGTCTTGGCCGCGCCGGTATAAGTTTGCCAACCTCAGAAATGCTGGCTTTTCAGCTATCTCATGCACAAGCGCGCGATGCAGTGAGTTTTCCGCTTGATATTAACGAAATGACTGAGCAACTAGGCAGTATTAGCGTATTAAAAGATGTTGCCCCTCCCCTGCATTTACACAGCCAAGCTGTTGACAGGGTTACTTACCTTCAGCGACCCGATTTAGGCCGCAAGCTTGATGAAAATGGTAGGCAAATACTTCTCAGCTATATGAATAAACAAAAGCACACTACACAGGCTAAATACGATTTAGCGATTGTAGTGGTTGATGGACTCTCCTCGTTAGCGGTACAAAAAAATGCATGCCCATTTATAACAGAGCTATTAGCGCACCTTACAACAGACAAGCAATTTAAAATTGCCCCCATTACTTTGGTTGAACAAGGTCGAGTAGCAATTGGCGACGATATAGGTGAGTTGCTAAATGCGCAGGTGGTTATGGTGTTAATAGGAGAGCGCCCAGGACTTAGTTCGCCAGATAGCCTTGGCTTGTATTTAACATGGGAGCCTAAAACAGGACTTAACGATGCATGTCGTAATTGCATATCGAATATTCGCCCAGCAGGCCTACCTTATACAGAAGCGGCTAGGCGTGCGCTGTACTTATTACGTGAAGCTAAAAAATTAAAACTAACTGGGGTTAATTTAAAAGACCGTACACAAGACGATGTAATTGAGCATCAGGTTTCAACCACTAACTTTTTAATTGCTGAGTAATTTTAATTAAAAACACATGAAATAAAACAATAAAAACTAAACATCAACGGAGAAGGGTTATGTCTACTAATAATACAGAGTACCTTGCTAAAAGACAGTTAAAACGAGGTACTGCGGGGTGGTTATTACTCGCAGGTTTGGGTGTGTCGTATGTAATATCGGGTGACTTTGCAGGTTGGAACTTTGGTATTGCCGAAGCGGGTTGGGGTGGCTTTGCCATTGCTGCAGTGTTAATGGCAGTTATGTATTTAGCGCTGGTATTGTCGCTTGCTGAAATGTCAGCTGCAATACCTGCAGCAGGCGGTGGTTATAGTTTTGCGCGCCAAGCTATGGGGCCTGCGGGAGGCTATTTAACCGGGCTTGCGGTATTAATTGAATACGCCTTAGCACCCGCTGCTATTGTTATTTTTATAGGCTCTGCAGTTGAAGCCCTTACCGGATTTAATGGACCATGGGTATATGCATTATTTTACTTACTATTTGTGGGAATTCATTTAGCAGGCGTAGGAGAAGCACTTAAAGTAATGATGGTAATAAGTGGTTTAGCAGTATTAGCTATTATTGCAACGGCTTTTGTTTTAATTACAAATTTTGATGCATCACGCTTATTTGACGTCCCCGTAACCGATGCAGTGGGAGCCAGTGAGTTTTTACCTTTAGGTTGGTACGGGGTTTGGGCTGCATTACCGTTTGCCATGTGGTTATTTTTAGCGGTTGAAGGTGTACCGCTTGCTGCAGAAGAGGCAAAAGATCCCGCTAAAGATGTGCCAAAAGGCATTATTGGTGCAATGATCTTTTTGTTATTTACTGCTTTTTTAGTTGTTGTTTTAGTGCCTGGCGCTGGCGGTGCTGCTGCAATGGGCGCAAGTGCTGTACCTTTGGTTGATGCATTAAATGCATCGGGTAGTGAGGCCTTAGCGACTGTAGTAAATATATTAGGGCTTGCGGGTTTAGTTGCTTCGTTTTTCTCTATTATTTATGGTTATAGTCGCTTAGTGTTTGCTTTATCTAGAGCCGGATATTTATCGCGTTCGTTGTCGATTACGACTAATCGCAAAGTGCCAGCACGTGCGTTGATTGTACCTGCCATATTTGGTTTTTTAGTATCACTTAGTGGCGAGGGTGATTTAATACTTGCAATGGCTGTAGTAGGTGCAACTGTATCGTATGCATTAATGGCGCTGAGCCATATTTTGCTACGCGTTAAACAACCTGATTTACCTCGCCCGTATAAAACCCCAGGGGGCGTAGTAACTTCAAGTATCGCTTTAGTGCTTTCGCTTATAGCATTAACCGGTGTGTATGCGTTCGACCCTCGTGCATTTTTATACACTATAATGCTGTTTATTGTGGGCGCCGTATATTACTTTGGCTACAGCTCAAAACACTTAGTTGCTAAAAGCGCTGATGAAGAGTTTGCAATGTTGGCAGATGCAGAATCTGATTTAGAGATGGCTAAGTAAATATTAATAGTTATTATAAGTGAGGCTAACCCTCACTTATATTTTTATATAAGCAATACGGTGTAAAAATAGTGCATGCATGTAAATATCAAGCCCCTTATCTACTTTATTAATATCATTTAAAGCTAAAACTTTATGCTGCCGCGTAGCGCTTTGTTTTGCCCATGCTTGGTTTTTTTGTCCATGCGCTTTCGCTGTGAATTACGGCTGGGCTTGGTGGCTCGACGCGCTTTATTAACTACCGTAGCACTAAGGATTAAATCCTTTAAACGCTTAAGGGCATCTTCTCTGTTTAGCTCTTGGGTACGGTGGCTTTGCGCTTTAATGATTAAGACGCCGTCTTTGGTAATTCTTGTATCATTTAATGCAAGTAAGCGTTCTTTGTAGAAGTCAGGTAATTTAGAGCGGTTAATGTCAAAACGTAAATGAATTGCACTTGCTACTTTATTAACATTTTGACCACCGGCACCTTGCGAACGAATAGCTGTGAGCTCTAGTTCCCATTCATCGATAGTGACAGTATTTGAAATTGTTAACATTGTGTTCAGCTCTATTTGTCAAAAATACATTATATCATCAGTACATTAGCTTGTGGTGAATCAACTAAATTCTTAGAACTTAAATAAATTCTCATAAATTGTACTATAAATCAGCCAATATTTTATTTTGTGTTGGCAAGTGTTGCTTATTAGCTTCTAATTGGCACTACTTTAATACTAGGAAATGCTCAATGAAAAAAATACTTGTATCACTTAGCTTATTAGCGATGAGTTTCTCAAGCCTTGCAGAGGATATTAACGAAGGTCAACTTCAAAGCTATATGAAAGCACTGCCAGCTGTGACTAGCTGGGCAAGCAGCCAAGAGTCGTTAAAAGACTTAGATTTAGCAAGTATGCTAGGTGGTTCTGCAGATCAAAGTGTTGACGAACAAAGCTCTTTAGCTAACAGTGCATTAAGCATGATTAAAGAACAAGACCTATACAAAAGCTTTGCGAGTGTTACAAACCGTTACGGTTTTACGCCAGAGCAGCTAGTAACTGTAGGTTCTGAAGTATCAATGGCTTATATCGAAAATCTTAAGTCGGGCCTTTCGGCTGATAACCAAGAAACTGCTAATAAAGTAATGGGCGGTTTTCAAAGTATGAAAAGTGCTAAAGATAAAGGCGCTAGCTCATTAATGGGTTCGTTTGGTAAATCGTCAAGCGCAGCTGAGGAGTCTACAGTATCTTTAGTAAGCGAAAACAACCTTGAACTTGTGAGCGAATATATGCCACAACTACAAAAGCTTTTTGCACTTTTATAAGTTTTATTGCTTTAAAAAAAGCGGGCTTATCTAGCCGTGAAATTAAAACGCATAAAAAACGGGGGAGTATTCAATACTCCCCCGTTTTTATTTAGCGTACAGATTATTTAAGATCGAACCTGTCTGCGTTCATTACTTTTACCCATGCATTTACAAAGTCATGTACAAAACGTTCTTTATTATCGTCTTGTGCATAAAACTCACTTAGGGCACGTAAAATAGAGTTTGAACCAAACACTAAATCTACGCGTGTGGCAGTCCATTTAATGGTGCCTGTTTTGCGCTCAACAATATTATATATACCTGGCTCTAGTGGCTTCCAGTTGTTAGCCATGTCGGTTAGGTTTACAAAAAAGTCGGTAGATAGCGTGCCTACATTATCGGTAAATACGCCATGTTTAGTGCCTGCGTAGTTTGTGCCTAGTACACGCATGCCGCCCATAAGTGCAGTCATTTCTGGTGCTGTTAAGCCCATTAATTGGCTGCGCTCTAACAATAGCTCTTCTGAGGATACGCTAAAGTCATTTTTAAGGTAGTTTCTAAATCCATCATGAACAGGCTCAAGCGGATCGAACGATTCTGCATCAGTCATTTCGTCTGTTGCGTCTCCGCGTCCTGGTGCAAATGGTACTGTTACATTAACACCGGCTTGTTTTGCAGCTTGCTCTACAGCCGCTGTACCACCTAAAACGATTAAATCAGCCATGCTTACTGGCTTAGATAAACCCGCCTGTACTTTTTCAAGGGCACTAAGCACACTTGCTAAGCGCTCTGGCTCATTACCTTGCCAATCTTTTTGTGGTGCTAAACGAATACGTGCGCCATTTGCGCCACCGCGACGATCAGAACCACGATACGTACGTGCACTATCCCACGCTGTATTTATTAAATCACTTGCACTTACACCGCAATCAAGTAGCTGTGCTTTTAAGCTTGTGATTTCATCGTCTGATAATGTGTAATCAACTGCTGGAATAGGATCTTGCCAAATTAGGTCTTCGCTTGGTACATCTTTACCTAAGTAACATGCTTTAGGACCTAAATCGCGGTGAGTTAGCTTAAACCATGCGCGTGCAAATACATCAGAGAAGTATTCAAAGTCGTTATAAAAACGCTCAATAATTTTACGGTACGCAGGGTCCACTTTCATGGCCATATCGGCATCGGTCATCATTGGGTTTAAACGAATTGATGGATCTTCTACGTCTACTGGTTTGTCTTCTTCTTTAATATTTACAGGTTCCCACTGATGAGCGCCAGCTGGGCTTTTTGTTAATTCCCATTCGTAATTTAAAAGTAAGTGGCAGTATCCGTTATCCCATGTAGTTGGGTGTGTGGTCCATGCGCCTTCAAGGCCTGAAGTTACAGTATGACGACCAAAGCCGCCTTCTTTGGTGCTGTTCCAACCTAAACCTTGCTCGTGTACGTCTGCTGCTTCTGGCTCTGGACCTAAGTGCTCTGCTTTACCATTACCGTGAGTTTTACCTACTGTATGGCCGCCCACTGTTAGCGCTGCGGTTTCTTCATCGTCCATCGCCATGCGAGCAAATGTTTCACGTACGTGATTTGCCGTTTTTTGTGGATCTGGTATACCATTAACACCTTCAGGGTTAACGTAAATTAGGCCCATTTGTACTGCGGCTAATGGGTTTTCCATGGTGTCTGGTTTTTCTACATTGTCGTAGCGTTCATCACTTGGTGCTAACCATTCTTTTTCTGCACCCCAGTAAATATCTTTTTCTGGATGCCAAATGTCTTCACGGCCGCCCGCAAAACCATAAATTTTAAGACCCATTGATTCGTATGCCATATTACCAGCAAGAATAAATAAATCGGCCCATGAGAGTTTGTTACCGTATTTTTTCTTAAGTGGCCATAAAAGTCTGCGTGCTTTATCTAAGCTTGCGTTATCTGGCCATGAATTTAAAGGCGAGAAACGTTGATTACCGGTACTTGCGCCACCACGACCATCAGATAAACGGTACGTACCCGCTGAGTGCCATGCCATACGAATCATTAAACCACCGTAATGGCCCCAATCGGCAGGCCACCAATCTTGGCTGTCGGTCATAAAGGTTTTTAAGTCGGCTTTTACTTCGTCTAAATCTAGAGATTTAAATTCTTCTGCGTAGTTAAAATTAGTGCCGTATGGATTTGATTTAGTATCGTGTTGATGAAGAATGTCTAAGTTGAGTGTGTTTGGCCACCAATCGGTGTTTACTTTAGAAACAACTGAATTACTACCGTGCATAACAGGGCATTTACCCGCTGTTGGCTTGCTCATTGTGAAATCCTTAAAATAGAAAAGTAAAATACTTAAACAATCAGTATTATTGCTTATGTGTTTATAACTTTTTAAAAAGTAACGGTTATTTTTATTTAATAGGCTTACTTTTTACTCAGCGTGCCTACCTAAGTGCTTACGTATCCTTAATATAGGCGTATAAATTATGCTACGCCAGCCTCAACATACTATTTAAAACGATTGCTCCAATTTATATTTTTGATTGCCCTTACGTTAATGATGTATTTAACAATAGGCTTAAAGTCGCGTTTAAAATAATAGTAAAAAAGTCAGATGGCGCTCATATAAAGCATTACGCAAAATAAAAATTTAAATATCGGTGAATTAACCTTAATCTTTTTACTAGACCTGTGATCGAATTGAAAAATTTCGGCGTAATGGTATGTGAAGGGTTTGAAAGTGGCTTTAGTTTACTAAAGCGCACATTGGAATACCCCCCTTCACCATGAAATTGTAGTTAGATAGTTATAATGATAAAGGTGCATTACTTAAGCCCAATGCACCTTTACTTTATAAACCGAATACTTTTAGTATTCTTATATTTTTAACTAGTTGAATTAAATTAAGTATTTGTTCATAAAGATTCAGTTAGTATGAAGTTGTTCTCCTGTGAATCCCTACGACATATTGTTGTTTTAAGCAGTTTTTGCCAGCTCACCTTGAGCTGGTTTTTTTTTGCCTATTTTTACTCAAATTACCTGAGCATGGGTAATATGCTCACGCTTTACCCTATTATAGCTAAGCTCACTAGGCTAAATAAATTTTACAACTATTGCTCCTATCTAAATTAGGTCAATTTTAATCCACAAAGAACAACACGCCCTAGTGCCATTAAGCCCTGCATGTTAAAGTTATTACAGTAATTAATTTAATTAGGCGTACCAATGCGTTATTACCTATCTGTACTTTTTGTTTGTTTAAATTTGTTTTCAGGCATAGTGAACTCTGCTGAAAAGCAACCAGCTTCACCTACAGCACAACAAGAGCAACAAGCTCTTCAACAACTCAAAGAGCCTATGTATAAGCCGCTAATGGAGCGCTACATATTAGATGAGCTAAAAGCAGTTAGGCAAGATCAGCAAAAGCTTCGTGAAGATGTAACTAAGCAGGTTACTCATGCGCAGCTTGATACTGCCGATCGCGCATTAACGTACACTACAGATACCATTAATAATGTGTTTTTTATAATTACCGCTACGGCGTCGATTTTAGTTTTAGTGGGTTGGAACTCGTTGCGCGATGTTAAAAACAAAGTAGAAGATATTGTAAATACGCGTGTGAGTGTAATTACAGACGAGTATGAAGACCGATTAAAAATTCTTGAAGAAAAACTACGCGTTCGCTCAGAAGAAATACTCAGCAACCAAGAGCGCATATCGGTGACTAACGAAGTTCATTCGTTGTGGATGCGCGCAAACCTAGAAAGTGATTTTGCAAATAAAATTGAAATTTTTGACGAAATACTCAATCGCAAACCTGAAGATGTGGAAGCCATTGCTTATAAAGCCGATGCATTACTAGAAATTAATGAAACAGCACAAGCCATTGAGCTGTGTAATCAAGCTATTGATATAGATAGTGACTATGGTTATGCCTATTGGCAACGAGCATGTGCTTATGCACTAACACATAAGCATGCTGATGCCTTAGCCGATATTAAAATGGCACTTGAATACTCTCCAAACTTACGTAATGAATTATTACATGAGAGCGCATTTGCAAGCCTGCATGACAACGACAGCTTTAATACGATAGTGGCTGGTGAAGTTGTTTAAGCACTCAGAATTTGGCCTGTATGATTAGGCGCAACACCATAAAAAAGGGCCTTGGCCCTTTTTTGTTTTTAAAGGTAAAGTTTGTTGTGTAATTAGAAGCTTAACTGCGCTCTACAAACTCAGCTCTAGCGTAGAGCTAAGATCAAAAGTGATTAATTCACAAAGAGGTTTAGAGACGCTGCGCTTTTAGAGAAGAGCTTAGAAGTTAAAATAATAAAAACAATCAGAAACTGTGCTTCTAACATGAGCAACAAGTCATACTCTAAACTTGGTATAAACACAGCTATTCGCGCAGGTTACAAGCTTTTAAAGCAACGCTTGTACTTTTATAATGCCGAGTCAGCATTGGTTTTGCTCTTCTCATTTGCTCCTCCTTTTCTTCTCTGTGTGCATATTGTTTTTTAGGGCTGTTATACACAAATAGGTTTAGAGATGCTGCGCTTTTAGAGTAGTTAGCTTAAGTGCTTCTCGCGCGAGCAAGCTTAGTGCCTACCTGAGAAACTTACACTCAGCAGTTTAATTTACCTGTAGACGCGCTGCTTGCAGGCGTTTAAAAACGTAGTTTTTAGGATGGTTGAATTAATACCAACCCGAAATAATACTTAATCATTTTTAGGGGCTAAACGTGTCGCTACCTGCGTTAAAAAATTCTCATTTAGAACAACTAAATAGCGAATTTTTTGCCTAGCTATCAACACGTTTTTCCATCCTCAAATAGATCACTTAATTAAGCGAATTGATATAAGTAATTAGAAGCTGCTATCAGTTTTCTTCAGGCATAAAAAAAGCCGCATAAAATGCGGCTTTGGAGGTTAGTCTCACTTCACTTTGGGCGTGTCTCCAAAACTTAGTGAATACGTTACCAAGGAACTGTTATGTATTATTTAAGCTATTGACTCTAATGCAATTTTAACCATTTCGTTAAACGTGCTTTGACGCTCATCAGCAGGTGTTGCTTCACCGGTGATTACGTGGTCACTTACTGTAAATAATGCCATTGCGTTTGCGCCGTATTCAGCTGCAACGCCATATAAACCGGCTGTTTCCATATCTACTGCTAGCATGCCTAACTTGTCTAAGTCTTTGTAGAACGAGTCGTCTGCTTGGTAGAAAGTGTCGGTTGTAAATACGTTACCTACTTTTGCTTCTATTCCTAGCTCTTTAGCGGCGTTTACACCGTTTAAAAGTAGGTCAAAGTTAGCAATAGCAGAAAAATCGTAGCCACGAACACGTGCACGGTTTACGTTTGAATCTGTGCTTGCACCTTGTGCAAAAATTACGTCACGGATTTTGATATCTGTGCCAATACCACCACACGTACCAATACGTATAATATTTTTAACGCCAAAGCTTACAATTAGCTCACGTGCATAAATAGACATTGATGGAATGCCCATGCCTGAACCCATGATGCTTACTGGCTTACCTTTGTAAGTACCAGTGAAACCGTACATGTTACGAACACCTGTAACTTGTACTGCATCATCTAAAAAGTTTTCAGCAATATATTGCGCACGTAGCGGATCGCCTGGCATTAATACTGTTTCGGCGAAATCACCAACGTTTGCACTGATATGCGGAGTACTCATTAATTGTTTTCCTTTTTATTTGGCGTTGTTAGCTCATTTAAAAAGCTGTCGCCGTAATCAAGCGCAGATAAGTTAAACCACTGTGCCAGTGTTTGACCGATATCTGCAAAGCTGTTGCGTTCACCTAGAGGTGTGTTACTCATACCTGGTTTATATGCAATAACCGGTACGTATTCGCGAGTGTGCTCAGAACCTGGAAAGGTTGGGTCACAACCGTGATCTGCAGTGATCATTAATATGTCATCTGCGTTTAACTGCTTTAGTATAGTTGGTAAATAGTCATCAAATTCTTTTAATGCTTTTGCATAACCTACTGGGTTACGGCGATGACCAAATTTTTCATCAAAATCAACCAGGTTAGTAAAGATTAAGCTGTGTTCTGGTGCGCTTTTCATTACTTCGCTGGTTTTTTCTAGCAAGTTCATAAGCCCAGGTGCTTTATGCTTTTGGGTTATGCCCTGATGCGCGTAAATATCTGAAATTTTACCAATACTAATTACTTCGCCGCCGTCTTTTGCTAACACATCTAGCAATGTTGGTGCTGGCGGAAGCACTGAATAGTCGCGACGATTACCCGTTCGAGCAAAGTCTTGGCTATTTGAACCCAAAAATGGCCGCGCAATCACTCGTCCTATATTCATTTCATCAAGTAGCGCCCGTGCGATTTCGCAAACTTGATAAAGCTTCTCTAGGCCGAATGACTCTTCATGCGCGGCTATTTGAAACACGCTATCAGCTGAGGTGTAACAGATTGGTTTACCTGTTTTTACGTGCTCTTCACCTAGCTGTTCTAAAATGGTTGTTCCCGATGCATGGCAGTTGCCTAAAATGCCAGGAATACCAGTACGAGCTATAAACTCGTCTATAAATTCTTGTGGGAAACTTGGCTGTGTTTTTGGGAAATATCCCCAATCAAATAACACAGGTACTCCTGCCATTTCCCAATGACCTGATGGCGTGTCTTTTCCGCTAGATAATTCTTTAGCGTAACCCCATGCCCCTTGAGAAGCTTGGCGGTCTGAAATTAAACACGGTTCTCCACCGGCAGCTTCACATGCATCCACTAACCCAAGTTTTGATAGGTTAGGAAGCGATAATGCAGCGCCTGTTTCGTCGTAATATGCTTTTAGTAAGTGAGCGAATGTATTAGCCCCAAGATCGCCGAATTTATCTGCATCTGGTGCTGCACCGATTCCTAGGCTATCTGCCATTAAGATAATTGCTCTTGCCATTTTGACCTCACTTTGATTCTAGGTGGTTACTTTATCCGCTGATCGATTTTTCCGTACAGGACAAAAGTCCTGTTTCATAAAACCTAAACATTATAAATTTGCATTCTTAAGCGAAGCAAAAGAGATTAATCGTGTCTTTTTTGCTATTGTGATCTACCAACAATATATCCTTCTGTGTGGGTGAGAACTTTAGTGACACGAACTACTATTATAGCTATTGCAGGCGCGTCTGCGTCGGGCAAATCTCTTTTTAGCCAAACTATATACAATGAATTGGTTAATGAGCTTGAACCAGGCGCTATCGCCATTATTGAAGAAGATGCTTACTACAAGGATCAGTCGCATTTACCGATGGCGCATCGTACGCAAACGAATTACGACCATCCTGATGCATTTGAACATGCGTTAATGCTTGAGCATTTAACACAGCTTCGTAGTGGAAATTCAGTTGAAGTACCAACGTATGATTATGCACAGCATACACGTAGCGAGAAAACTCGCCGAGTGCCTGCTGCTAAAATACTCATTGTTGAAGGTATTTTATTATTGAGTGACAAAGCGCTTAATAAAGAATTTGATATTAAGGTGTTTATAGATACACCTTTAGATATTTGCTTAATGCGCCGTATGCAACGAGATATGGAGCAAAGAGGCAGAACATTACAATCTGTTGTTGAGCAATATCAAGCAACTGTTAGACCGATGTTTTATCAATTTATTGAGCCTTCTAAGCATAATGCTGATTTAGTTGTGACTCGAGGCGGTATGAACCGTGTTGCGATTGATATTATTAAAAGTAAAATCAAATATTTACTACAAGAATAATAACGGGAAACATGGGTATGACAACATTTATGAGCTTAGTTGGCATGGTTGTGCTGCTAAGTATTGCTTTTGCGGCTTCAACAAACCGTAAAGCAATTAGTTTAAGAACCGTTGGTATAGCGTTTGCCATGCAAGTTGTTATCGGCGGTTTTGTTCTGTTTTTTGAAGCAGGAAAAAATGTATTAACTAGCATGTCGGCAGCCGTTTCATCGGTAATTGGCTATGCAAACGACGGTATTGGGTTTTTATTTGGCCCGCTAGCGTCACAAGATACACTGGGTTTTATATTCGCAATTCAAGTATTGCCGGTTATTGTGTTTTTCTCAGCGCTTGTTGCTGTTTTATATCACCTTGGCATTATGGATTGGATAATTAGGATTTTAGGCGGCGGTTTACAAAAATTATTGAAAACCTCTCGCACAGAATCGCTTTCAGCGACAGCAAATATTTTTGTTGGCCAAACTGAAGCACCGCTAATAGTTAAGCCATTTATAGCAACAATGACTAAATCGGAATTGTTTGCAGTGATGGTAGGTGGCTTAGCCACTGTGGCAGGCTCTGTAATGGCCGGTTACGTTATTATTGGCGTAGATCTTAAGTATTTAATAGCAGCGAGCTTTATGGCTGCTCCAGGTGGTTTTTTAATGGCCAAGATGATTGTGCCAGAAACTGAAACGCCTAAAGATAACTTAGCTGATTTAGATTTAGATGACGAAGATAAGCCTGTAAATGTAATTGATGCAGCTGCATCAGGTGCAGCAAACGGTATGCATTTAGCACTTAATGTAGGTGCAATGTTACTTGCTTTTGTAGCGCTAATTGCACTACTAAACGGTTTATTAGGTGGTATTGGTGGGTGGTTTGATTACCCAACATTAACGCTTCAAGAAATATTAGGTTATGTATTTGCTCCTGTTGCATGGTTACTAGGTGTGCCATGGGATGAAGCAATTATAGCCGGCAGCTTTATTGGTCAAAAGATAGTAGTGAACGAGTTTGTTGCTTACTTAGACTTTATAAATTATCGCGATACGTTAAGCGCGCACACACAAGCAATTGTTACTTTTGCTCTATGTGGCTTTGCTAACTTATCATCGATAGCCATTTTACTAGGTGGGTTAGGCGGTATGGCGCCTAGTCGGCGGAAGGATATCGCACGCTTAGGGCTCAGAGCAGTGTTAGCAGGATCTATGGCTAACCTTATGAGCGCAGCAATTGCTGGGTTTTTCCTCTCGCTAGCTTAGAAACTTATTGAGATGAACACCGGTGTTGCAAAACAAGAGGATAGCGCTTTAAGGGGTTAAAGCTCTATCTGACTTGAACGATACTTCACCAAGGGCCGCAAGGCCCTTTTATCGTTTTAGGCCTTCCACATTTATACACTCCCCCACCTTCAAGCTATTTAACCTTATTTATGGTTATATATAACTCAAATAAACCAATATCTTAGTAACAAATTCACATAAATATTTTTTGTGTTTTTCGTATTTTCAGCCACACTTATATTACTTAAGCTAACCGACTAACGATCCGCTATTGTGAAATATATTCTTTATTCTCTTTTTTTAATTTGCTCTGTGTATGTTCAAGCAAAAGAACCCATCCTTGTTGTTACAGAGTTAGCACCGCCAAACCAGGTGTTGATTGATGGTGAGGTAGCAGGTGAAGGTACTCAATTTATTAGAGATATATTTGCTGAGGCTGATCTAACACCTAACATTCAAATGTACCCTTGGGCACGTGCTTATAAAATTGCAGATGAGCTTAAAAATACCTTTATATACAGCCTTGCACGCACTGTAGAGCGAGAAGACAAATTTTATTGGATAGGACCTGTCGAACGTTTTGAACTAGGCTTTATTGGCCTATCAGAGCGAGATGATCTTATTATAAACACTACTGAACAAGCTAAAGTGTACAAAATTGCTATGCAGCGCAATGATTTTTCAACACAAACCCTCGCAAAACTGGGGTTTGAAGTTGTTTTAACCTCTGATATTCAAAAGTCATACTCTTTACTACTCGCTAAAAAAGTAGATTTAATTGTAGACGATCCTTTATATATGCAGCAGATGAGTGATTATCTAAAGCTCAAACCAGCACACTTAAAGTTTATTTATAAAATAGATGAGCTAACAATTGATGCTTATTTAGCTGCGAATAAAAAAACAGATATGCATTTAATAGAATCACTGCAAGCTGCATTTTTAAAAATAAAGCAAAAGAAAGGGCTGCCTTACAGGTACTAACATTAGCGCTTATAACGTTTTTTATAAGCCGAAAAGTTATCCTTCTTTTTAAGCTTTTCAAACTCCCTATTAAAACGCTCTACAATGTAATTGGGTACTGATTTATTAAACGCGATGTAGTTACCTGCTATCTCAGGTAATGGTAATTCCTGCAGCCTAACGACATCGTCTTCACTATACCCAAAAGGCGAAAGTTGATAACCAATGGTGTATTCAGATCCTAAAATCAAATCTATCTTACTATTTAAAAATAAGTGCATGTACTGCATTTCATCGCCTATAGCTAAAAGGTTTTTACCTGATTCAAACCCTACTTTTTTTACTATAGATTCGTAAATATCCCCTCTTACAATAGCAAGTGAAAACTGCTTTGCATCATTTAGGTTATTCATTTTAAGATTGGTATTCTTTTTAAGCTTATAAAAAAATGTTTGACTAGATGCCAAAGGCCCAACCCAGTTAAATATAGGAGCTCTCTCAGCCGTTTTAGCAATAGAGATAATGCCAGAATGCTCTTTTTTTTGAACTAAGCTATAGGCTCTTTTCCACGGCAGCATTTGAAAATCACACTTTATGTCTGAAGCAATACATACATCTTTTACAATATCGAGATTTATGCCAACAAGCTGACCCGCTTTATTTTCAAAGTTGTATGGCGAAAAATGCTCAGTGTAAATTGTGAGCTCAAAAGCTTCAGCTTGTGCATAATAGCTGAAAAAAATAAAAAAGAGTGAAAGGAAGGACTTAATAATAACAATACCTACTTGATAAACTTACATTAATAATAGGTGCAGGTTGAGTTGAGTCAAATTTCAGACACAAAAAAAGCGCCTTAAGCGCTTTTTTTCATTTTACTTAAAAAGTAAAATTATACAGCTGTGATGTTATCAGCTTGAGGACCTTTTTGACCTTGTGAAAGAGTGAACTCTACACGTTGGCCTTCAGCTAAAGTTTTGAAACCTTCGCTTTTGATTGCTGAGAAATGTGCGAAAACGTCTGGGCCATTTTCTTGCTCGATGAAACCAAAACCTTTAGACTCGTTGAACCACTTAACTGTACCTGATACGATGTTAGACATTGTAATATCCTGATATAAAATAAAAAATATGCTCATGTGAGCGGGTGTAGCAAAAAATGAGATGGTACTTTAAAAACTTCAGGACGGTACTACAAGTATTACTTATACAACATCGAAATGGAGATTTATAGCTTACATGCTTTCTTTCTAGCTGCAGCCCACTATATAGATTTTTTAAAATATGTCAAGTACCTATCTATAATCAGAGTGATAAACAACCAAAACCGCTTTCCTTGGTTATTAAAATTCAAATTCTAATGCGAGCCTAAAACTATGATTTTTTTCTGATTGGCTTATCTCAGTGATAAAACCCGCTTCCCATTTTAACTGCTTTTGTCCATCAAAACGCTGCAAACCTATAAACCCAGGCCCTATGCCAACAAAGTCTTCTCCTACGTACACCTCAATAGATGGCTGAAAAGCAGAACGATAGCGATAGCGATATTGCGCTCTAAACTCGCTTTCCCATTCATTTTGAATATCCTGCCCCCACTCGTACACTAAAAGGGCATTCATAGTTAAGCTTGTTTTGCCAAACTCTTTTTCGATCACAAAACCCGAAGTTGCTTCATACACATCTTCATTATGTTTTTTTTCAAGCTCAAATAATGCCCCCCAATCAGCCCATAATTTACCTTGCTCAATTAATTGCCAGCGTAGTTCAAGCTCATAAGCTTCTAAACCAAAGTCGCCGTTGTCATCTCGCTCACCAACTAAATAGCCTTCTAGTGCCATTGTATCGTTAATAGCACCGCCACCACCCAAACGCTGCGCTAGTATGTTGCCACTATCTGTTTGGTGCGACACTAACCGCCATTCAAACTCTCGCTCAAAAGGTAAAACATAGGGGTGATATACCTTATCAACAACAATTCCATCGGCCTTTGCTGGGATTGAAAGTACCAACAAACAAAAAACGGTAAAGCTAAGCGCTAAATATAGGTTGAGTGCTTTCATACACGTTCCTTAGATATTGAAGCCGAAATAACATAACAAAGTGATAAAAATATCACGCTACTAGTACTATATATAAGTACACTCATTAGATCAGGGGTAGCCTCGTAACCAACAAGAGCACGCAGTACGCGCCCGAGCTCAGAGTTTTCGCTTAATACATCGCGTAAATCCCACACGGTTGCGGTGTTGGTAATTAAGTCTATTTGGCTTGCCAAATCCAGTGCAACTAATAACTTAGCCGCGCTGTTAAAAGCAAGCAAAGTAAAAAGCGGATACATACCAAAGCGGTGCTTAATTGCATTCATTAAAAAGTACAGCAATACGCTAAAACTTAAACAAATTCCAACACCTAATAAAGTGCCAATAAATAAGCTTTGCCCTGCATCATTACTTTGCCAAAAACTGGTGAGGTAAATAATATAGTGGCTTAAATACAATGTTATTGTGCTTATAACAGCAATATAAAAAGCCGCTGATTTTTGTTTTATTGCAAATACTAATACGGCTATAAATATAGTAATACATAGCCCTATTTGTGAGTACTCTAGCCCTTGGTGTTCAAACCACTGGCTCACCCACGACGCACTTTGCATGTACAAAAACGACATGAGCGCGCCAATTAATAAAGCAGATCCTATTTTTAAAGCGCTTTGTTTTTTAACTACTTGTAGTAGCACTAATAAAATAGCCACAGGTAGCAATTGATTAAGGCTCATGACTAAACTAGTTATTAGCATGCTTCGCCTCCTCATCACCAACTATTACAACGCCCCTTGCTGTATTGGGCGAAAACTCACCAAAAAATTCGTAATACCCTTTACTAAGCGGCCCTATATAAATAATGCTTTTACGGTTTGGGTAGAGTACTTTTTCTCTGTTTAGATCAAAGCTATCAAACTCTTCTGGTGTGCTGTCTTGGTTTTCTATCAATAATTTTACTTTTTTATTCGCGGGAATGGTAATTTGCGAGGGATAAAACAAATGATCTTTTAAAATAATAAGGTACTCTTTACTCGCCGCGTTAAACGACAAAAGTAGCAAACAACAAAGGCACCGATTAAATAAACGTTTAGTCACTTTTTACTCCTGTAAAAGTAACCTTAACGGTTAGTCCGCCTAAAGGGCTATTCGCTAAATGAATAGTTGCGCCATAAATAGCAATTATGTGTTGAACAATCGCCATACCTAAACCGGCACCTTGCTCGCCTGATGGATGCTGATCACCACCTACGCGATAAAAGCGATTGAATATTCGCTCTTTTTGCTCTTCAGTCATACCCGCACCAGAATCATCAATTTGCCAACTAAAGCCGTTATTACTTGATACTAATTTGATTATAATTTGACCATTATTGGGTGTGTACTTTATGGCATTGCTAAGTAAATTAGCGATGAGTGTGGTTAATGTAAATTCATCACCATTAATTACAAAATCATCGCCTTCAAGACTAATGGTTTGGTTTTTTTCATCTATTTTGTCGTATTGATCCGATACGACTTGCTGAGTAATCGTTAGCAATGATTGTTCACTAAACTGCCTCTGCCATTGTTCAGGCTGAGTGCGCCCTAAAATTAGCATTTGCTCGACAATATTACTTAAGCGATTAATGCCCTGCGACATAGCTTGTAATTCTTGATGGTCTTGCAGATTACTTTGTTTATTAGCCAAATTATGTACGTTAATTTTTAAACTACTAAGTGGAGTACGTAATTCGTGAGCTGCATCTGAGGCAAAAAAGCGCTCCCGTAAGTAGGCCGTTTCTACGCGTTTAAATAAGTCGTTTAAACGATTAATAACCGGTTTAATTTCCTCGTCGGTTACTTGCCAGTTAATTGGCGTAAAGTCGTTCGCTTGGCGAGACGCCAACTGCTTAGATAATCGGGTAAGAGGGACTAATGCGTATTTAACAAAAAAGCTAATAAAAATAGCAAGCAGAGGGACTGCCCAAAGCATAGGTAACATTGCAGATAAAATAACGGCTTCAGCTAATTCAAAACGCTTTGCCATAGGTTCAGCAACGATGACTTTACGGGTGTTTTTACTCATCACAAATACCCGCATACGCTGCCCTGCTACATTGGCCGTTTGAAAGCCCTCGCTAAAACTAATTTGGTTATTCGTTAAACTCGATGAGCCACTAAGTAAATTATTATTTTGCCAAATTTGATACAACAACTGAGCGCTATTATTACTTACTTGTACTGCATCTGTGCTTAGTGCCAATGGTTGCTCAATTAAAACGCCAGCTACTATTTTAAGTTCATCATCAAGCAAACTTTCGCCGTGGTGCATACTTTTTTGATAGCCTTTTACTAATGCTAAAAAGCAAGTTAGCACCATCATTGAAAGTAAAATTAAGGTCAGACGTTTACGAATAGACATTTTCAACCTCGAAAAACAAATACACTCTAACGCTTACCAACCACGTAGCCAATGCCACGTAAGGTTTTAATAAAATCACTAGGGAATTTTTTACGAAGATGATGAATATGCACCTCTATGGCATTAGAGCCAACTTCTTCACCCCATTGGTAAAGTTTGTTTTCGAGTTGTTGTTTTGATTGTACCCTTCCCTGATTTTCCATCAGCGCTTTTAAAAGCATGTATTCTCTTCGCGGTAGCGTAAGTGACTGCCCACTTAGTTTAACTGTATGAGCAGAGGTATCCATTACTACATCACCACAGCGCAATAAGCTTGACTGAGTTTGGTTAATGCGCCGGCTTGCTACACGTAATCGAGCAAATAACTCAGCAGGGTCAAACGGCTTTGCAAGGTAATCATCTGCCCCCATATCGAGCCCTTGGACTTTGTCGTCAATACTGCCGCGAGCAGTTAAAATAACCACAGGAATAACTTTTTTTTGCGCTTTAATATGCTTTAAAACTTGCGAGCCGTCGCCATCAGGCAATCCTAAATCGAGAATAACAAGCTCAATCTCACCACTAGAAAGGCACTCTAAGGCGTGCTTTACTGTGCCACTGTGCTCTACGCTGTAGCCCTCTTGGCGCAAAGAGCGAATAAGCCCTTGCGCCACTAAATGATCGTCCTCAACGAGTAATAAATGCATTATCTGTTTATCTTTTTAATTTTTTATCTACTTTTGCCAATAGCTGACTTATTGCTTGTTGACGATATTTATCTGCTTTTGCCCGAGTATCACGAATCCCAGCAGCTTGTGCTACAACTAGTCGCACTTTAGCTTGTTTATAATCGCCTTCGTCATACAAGTATTCACCGTATAAGTAATTAGTATCAATGCCTTCGAGATTAAAAGCGAGCGCTTGTTTAAATAATTTTTCAGCTTTGTCGTCATCACCAAAACCAATTGGCCAACCAGGTACTTTGCTATAAAGCGTTGCAAGGCTTGCGTAAGCTGAGCCATTTAATGCAGTGCCATCAATCGAGAGTGCATTTTCGAGTGACGCTTTTGCTTCTTTTGCTAAACCAAGTGCGCCCAAGCCCCCTTTTGCGCCAGCAAAGCTGGCTAACACAATGCCATTCCAAATATGTGTTTGCGCTGAGCTTGGATAGTTTTTAACAAATAATGCGCTTTGCTCACTTAGTTGCGTAAACGCGTCTATTTGCGCATCGCCTTCAAGTTCGTAATTAGCAATTGCCCACTTTTGTTGAATATCGGTTAAGTCTTGCGCTTCATCTGCGTTTACTGCAGTTGCAAATACAGAGGTTAGTATTAAATAAAATGCGAGTGTAAATTTATACATAATTTTGCCCTTGTGTGTTTGTTAACTTAAAAAACGTTTAATTTTAGGAAGTTGCTTTGCAATAGCGTTATCAACAACGCTTGGGAATACGCCATTTATGCGTGCAAATAATTTTTCAGGAAAACCAATAAAGCGCCTTGTTTGGTTTGAACTTATAAGTGCTAATAACTCTTGAGCAACTAATTCTGGCGAGTCCATTTTATTACCGAGCTCTTTATTCATTGCCCTCGCTTTACTGCTATTAATAGATGTATCTGTTGCTCTTGGTGCTAAATAGGTCACTTTAATGCCTGAGCCGTTAAGCTCACGCGAGAGCGCTTCTGTAAAGCCACGTAAACCAAATTTACTGGCGCAATAAAGCGTTTGAAACGGGTAGCCAATACTGCCAAACGATGATCCCACGTTAACAATGGTGCCTTTGGTATACGCTAACTGTCCTAAAAATAGCTGGCATAATTTAATAGGCACCGACAGATTAGTAATGAGCATATTATCTATTTGCTCATTACTTGTGTGCTCAATGCTTTGCATCGTATTTATACCTGCGTTATTAATAAGTAATTTAACGCCGCCGAGTTGCTTGGCTTTTATTGCTAGGTTAATACGTGCTGTATCGTCGGTTAAATCGCCCGTAAATATTTCACTGTCTGGGCATGCACGGCTCAGTTTTTCAAGAGCTTGGGTATTTCGCCCTACAAGTAGTAACTTCCACCCTTTTGCATATAGGGCTTTAGCAATCGCTTGCCCTATTCCGCCTGTTGCACCAGTGAGCACACACAAAGAACTACTCATGCCAATTTGCCTTGTGCACTTGCTTTAAAAAATGGTTCGTCATCGAGTCCACGAAATATATCGCCGTATAAACGATAAAAGCGCTTTGCACCATGAAGTATGGCTTGCTGATCCGCCTCGTCTGTTATCTGGTTCATTAGGTTTTCAAAAAACTTTACATGCTCTATATCAAGCGCGCCGTGAGAGGTTAAATAACTAAATGCTTTTTTAGGTAAACCCACAGCATTTGCAATGTTTGAAGCCGCGCCATCCGCAAGCGCTATAGAAGTGCCTTCAAGCACATGCACCATGCCAAAAAAGCTCAACGGATTTTTACGTGCAATGGAGTCGTACGCATACGACACCATCATTTCGGTAGCAAATTGCGGCTGACTACACCGTACTGTTTCTTTGTCAAAACCACAGGCTGCAATGTCATTAAGTACCCACTCTTGATGACCAATCTCTTCTTCAATATATTCTGCGACTGCTTCGCGCAGCCATTCTTGTTCGTCGGTTAATCGTGCACCAACCGACATCATTAATGGCACAGTGTGCTTAACATGGTGATACGCTTGTGCTAAAAACGAGGCGTATTCTTCAAGTGATGCTTCGCCTTTAAAAACACGCTGGATAATCGGCGCTGCAAGCAGGTAGTTTTGCTCTTGTTTAGTTTGCTCTTTAAGGGTGTTAAAAAAATCACTCATTAATTACTTCTCCAAGTCGGTAAAATTGCTCAAACACAGCATGGTACTGCTTACTTATGGCATCTCGTTTTGGGCGATTATTTGTTGTTAATAATCCTTGTTGCACACTTAATGGGGCAGCTAAACGATGCCACTTTTGAATTCGTGCATAGTCGGGTAGTTGTTTATTAATTTCGTTAATGTACTGCGCTAACACTGGGTTACTTAGCTTTGTATCGGCGTAAATAATGGCACTGAGAAAAGGTCGCCCCTCACCAAACACAACCGCTTGTAAAATACCGCTTTGACTGAGTAATAGTGATTCAGGCCACTCGGCACTGATATTGCGCCCCATACTGGTAATAATTAGATTTTTTAATCGGCCTTTAATAAATAAGGTATTTTGATGCTGTTCGACCAAGTCGCCAGTTGCATACCACTGGTTTTTGTCGTGAGGTTGATGGTTTAAGTAACCTAAAAACAAATCGCCTTTTATAAAAAGCTGACCATTTTCAATTTTGGTTTGAATATGAGGTAACACAGAGCCGGCACTGTGGATGTTATCGTTTGTGGGTGTATTTAAACTAACGACAGATGCCGCCTCAGAAAGTCCATAACCTTGGTAAACCGGTAAGTTTAAGCTACGCGCTTTAACTATTAGCATTTCGCTGACACGCGCACCACCTACGGCAATAAACTGTAACGAACTAGGCGGTTGCCAACCATCTTCTGCAAAAGTAACTAAGCATGCTAATAGTTCAGGCACTAAAATAAGCGTATTTGGCTTAACTTTATCAATCGCAGCAATAAGCTGTGCGGGCTGTTTTAATGCAGTACCAACAAAGCCTAATTCATTTAACGGCATTAAATGCACTGTACCGCCACTTTTTAAAGGGGCATACACACCGGCTATATTTTCAAGTAATACAGCAAGCGGCAATAAACATAAATGCACAGGCTTTTTAATATTAATTTTATCGCACAGAGATTGAGCTACCTGCATTTGACTCTTTGCAGATAAACACACGCCTTTTGGTTGCCCAGTCGATCCTGACGTAAATGTTACTTTTTGAGTTTCTGGAAAATAACTGACGGCTTTAGCTACAACGATTTCGTAAATATATAATGTGTAAAGCTCAAATAAAGTAATAGATGCAGTCGGCTCCCCAAATAAAGGGGTTACCGTGTCACTAATAAATACATTAGCGCCGCATTGTGCTAGTACATATTGGGTCTGTTGTTCACTAAAAAAGTGAGCAATTGGCACAGCCACTTTATTAGAAACCGCAGCAGCGGCATCAATAACAAGCCAAGCTGGCGTATTATCGAGCTTATAAGCGATACATTTGCCGTTAAAGCTTTGTAGTACTGTTACTACGTTTTGTATTTGCTGGTTAAATTCACCACTGTTAATTTCACGTGTTAGATCTTTATTATGGGCAATAATTAATGGCGATACTGAATGTGTATTATAGTAATTCATACATTCACCAATGCGTTTACCAACGAATTGATATTTGAGTGGTTTTGCTGCATTAAACTATAAAGCATTGGGGTATTTAATACTTGTTGATGAGCTTGCTCTAAGCTCACAACGCATACGGTAGGCTGATTAGCGTAGTAACTTCCCCAACTTAGCGGATGCTCCACAACAAAACTGTTTGCCACAGCAATTTCAGTGCAGTTAACGCCTAATAAGCGCAGCAGTGCACGCACTTTTTTAGTGGCGCAAAATACTAAATGTTTTGCTCCTACACTTTGCAGGGCTTCATTAACAACAATAAAATGCCCAAGCGTTGCTTTGCGATGTGTAGAGCATAGATTGCCAAGCTCAAATACTTTATTACGCTGTGTGTTCTCAGGTAAAAAATGCTCAATGGGCTGTGCTAAGTATTGCTCTATAAATAGAGGGGCTGTTGCTTGCCTTAAACCCAATGTGCATTGCCCTTCGTTTGTCGTGTATTGGCAAAGTAATGGCATAAAAGAGGTAAGCGTGGCGTTGTAAGCGACTAAAAACCCTTCTTTAACTGTGTTTTCTAACGCACTTCTATGCTCATCATTAACGCGAGCACTAACAAAGCGTGAGTTATTTTGAATATAAACGGGTGATGAAGGTAGGTGTGCTAATTGCATAAACATCGCTCATATAAAGTGTATGTTTGTAACTTAGCGAGCGAAACTTAAAGAAAACTTAAGAAACCTTAATTTAAATAAAAAAGCGCCTTAATTATTAAATTAAGGCGCTTCAGGATGAAAACTGTTTAAAGGCTTAATAAGCTAAGCTATTAAAAATTATAAGCTATCGACATTTTAAATTGCGTAGGCGCCCCCGGATAAACCCACAAAGCGTTGTAACTACTTTGAGCGTAGTCTTCATTAAAAATGTTATTAATGCTCACATTTAGCTCTGTTTTATCTGTTAAATTTAATTGACCAAACAGGCCGACCAATTGGTAACTTGGTAGTCTAAAGCTCAAATCTGCGGCATCACCTAGGCGGCTGCTGGTATATTGGTAACTTGCACCAAATTCAAGCTCTTTACCCATTAATGCTGTTTGATGGCTAAGTGTAAGGTTTAGATTGTTTTTTGGTACATTTACCAGTGGGCTGCCTTTTTCTATTGGCACGCCCCAATCGGCATTAATAATGTCGTTTGCTGTGGTGGCATCTATATAGGCGTACGATAAGTTAAATGCTGTTGCATCGGTAATATAGGTATTTAAATCAAGCTCAAACCCTTTGCTATCAGCTTTACCAATGGGAGCCGAAAAACCAACGTTTACTGGATCTGCCACTAACATATTACTTTTAGAAGCATCAAAAAGTGCCACAGTACCGTTTACACCTAGGTATTCAAACTTAGCACCAACTTCAAACGAGTCGCTGTACTCAAAGCCAAACGGGTCGCCGTTTGCATCAGTACCGCTCAGTGGTAAAAAGCCTTCAGAGTAACTGCTGTAAAAGGTTATTGTATTATTTAGTTCGTACACTACGCCAACGCGTGGGCTTATTTGGCTCTCAGAACTGGTTGAAAATACACCGCTGTTGGTTTCTAAAATATCTTGGTCTACGCTATCAAATCTAAGGCCAAGTAAAAGTTTAAACTTATCAGTGATATCCATTTGATCTTGAATGTAAATACCGTAAGCGTTTTGCTCTTCATCATTTTCATAAAGTAGCGAAACAGCAGGACGTTCACCAGAATAATCAGGCTCAAAAATATCAATAGTATAAGTGCCATTACCGCCACGATAACGAGAAAGCGCCGTGCGCAAATCGTATTTATATGCATCAATACCTATTAATAAATGATGCGTAATGCCGGCTGTATCTAAACGTCCGCTAACTTCAAACTTTACACTTAAATCTTCTACTTCGTAGTCGCGATAGCGCTGCTGGCGGGTAAGTGTGCGGCCATCGTCAAATAACGATTGGCGTGACGGTGCAAGTTCTGCATCTGACGAAAAACCCGTTAAGCTAGAGTCTCGATAATTTGCACCTACAACGAGTGACCATTCGTCGTTAATATCGTGGTTAAGCGTAATTTGGTGGCCTCGAGAGTAAACCTGCGTGTCTCCATCGTTTGGGTTACCCAAATAGCGCGAGCTTGGTACGGTGTCAAAATCGTTATCGAGTACGACAACACCACGGTCGAATAGCTGAGCTAAATCTACGTATTCAAACTCATAAGTTACACTGGTCGATGCGTTTATTTGATGATAAATAGACGGCGTAATCACCTTTTTATTGGTGTATACCTCATCGCGGTAGCTGTCACTATCTTGCCATGCGCCATTTATTCTAAACGCGGTGGTATCGTTAATGCCGCTGGTGTAATCGCCTTCAACGCGATTAAAACTGTCGCTGCCTAAGCTTAGTTTTAGCTCACCTTGTGAATCAAACTGTGGCTTTTTAGTTACAATATTTACAGTCCCGCCTGGCTCTGATCGCCCATAAAGTGCTGAACCTGGGCCTTTTAGTACTTCAATGTAATCAATGTTAGATACATCACGCGGGCCGCTAAAACCACGCCCACCGCTAAAGCCATTAACTAAATAGCCCGATGGCATGTTTTCGTTACCCGAAAGGCCACGAATAGAAAAGCTATCCCACAATGCACCGCTATTGTTTTTACGTGAAATACTAGCTGAAAAATCAAGCGCATCTTGTAGTTGAGTAATTCCTTTTTTATTAAGCTCAGCACTATTAATACTAACTATAGATTGTGGCATTTGCTTTTGAGGAATATCACCGCGATAAGCTTGTTTATAAGTGACAGATATTTTTTCGATTTCTTCTTTTTGATCTTGCGCAATACTGGGCGCACTAATTCCTAGGCAGGCTAAATAAATTAAAGAGTACTTCATGTGATTGATTAACTAAGCAAGTGTTATAGTATAACAAAATTGTAGCATGTGTTACTTTATAACAAAACTTCTTTTTAAAAAATCACTGAGCGATTAATTAATGCACTAGCGACTGCCGTGTCATCACGTTAGTATAGTGTTCTACTTAAGTTACATAACGATAATTATATGAGCATAAAAACAAACGCGTTAATTTACTTTTTAGCTTTTTGCAGCGGTTTTTGCATTATGGGGATTGAACTTTTAGGAGGGAGAATTCTCGCCCCTTTTTTTGGTAGTAGCGTACATATTTGGGGCAGTATAATTACAGTATTTATGCTTAGTTTATCTTTTGGGTATTTACTTGGCGGTAAACTCAGCACTAAAAATGCATCACTTACCAAATATGGTTTAATATTTTTAATAGCCAGCATTATGGTGGTGCCTATTACATTATTTTCGCAGCCAATAATGGAATTTATATTTACCCATATTGAAGATAGCCGCTACGGCTCACTCTTTGCGTCAAGTGCTTTATTTTTTATACCTACCGTTATTTTAGGCATGATCTCGCCCTACTCTGTGCGCTTACTAGTAACCGATAGAGATAAAAGCGGCCAAGTGGCTGGGCGTTTATACTTTGTAAGTACGCTTGGTAGTGCACTGGGTACTATAATTACCTCGTTTTACTTTGTACTCGCGTTTGACGTAAATACTATTATTAGCGCCTTTGCTCTAACGCTTGGGTCACTGGGTTTAGTCGCGATTGTAATTAATACCTTGGCTAATAATAAGGAGCTTGCTCATGCTTAAATATCTACTACTGCCGTTAATTGCATTTTCGGGTTTTGCGTGCAGTAAAGTTATCCACGAAGAGCGCTCGCTTTATCGCAATATTATTGTTGAAGAAACGAGCAACTTACGTTGCCTTAAATTTAATACTAAAAGTAGCCAAACAAGCCAAAGCTGTATGTATAAAAACAATCCCGACAAACTTGTTTTTAATTACACTAAACTTACTTTTGCGAGCCTTTTAGTAGCCGATAATCCTAAAAATGTACTTATTATAGGATTAGGAGGCGGTACGCTTTCTAACGTTATTCATGAGCTATACCCCACTGCAAAAATTCATAATGTTGAAATAGATCCCGCAGTAACTAAAGTTGCACACGATTACTTTAACTTTATAGAAAACGATTTAGTGACATCAAGCGTGCAAGATGGCCGTATTTTTATAAAACGTGCCGCAATTAAAAAACAAAAGTACGATTGGATTATTTTGGATGCATTTAACGGCGACTATATTCCGGAGCATTTGCTTACTAAAGAGTTTTTTGAAGAAGTACAAAGCGTATTAGCCGAAGGCGGTGTTATAGCTGCAAATACGTTTTCAAGTAGTAAACTTTATCAGCATGAGTCGGCAACTTACCACGCTGTATTTGGCGACTTTATAAATGTAAGTCGCGAAAATCGTAGTAATCGTATTATTTTAGCGGGACTTAAATCAATGCCGAGCGAAGCGCAAATTAACACGCGTGTAAATGCTCTCGCCCCTAAATTAGTAAAATACGGTATAGACATAAAAGCGATTAGCCAATTTATGCAATTTACTAAAAACGACCAAGATTGGCCCGCAGATACAAAAGTACTTACCGATCAATACTCCCCTGCTAATTTACTTAACTTTTAAACTCCTGCTAAACCTCACCATTTCTACAAGTGAGGTTTAGCAAATATTTTACCATTTCCCACTCTTTCATATATTTACTTAGCAAGCTAAGTAATGATAAAATAGTTAGCTTGCTAACTATGTTGGGATGGCTATGCCTACACACAAACCTTTTCACGAAACACTCGATTTAACTGTTATCGGTAATATGGGCCGAGTTCATCGCTTATGCCGCGAAGCGGTAACCATTGCAGTTGAGCCTTTAGGGCTTACTCAATCGCGCTGGACTGCACTAATGCATATTAGTATGCGTGGTGAGGGACTAACACAACTTGAGCTTGCTAATAGCTTAGGGATAGAAATGCCTTCATTGACTCGTACGCTTAAGCAATTAGAGGAGCAATCGTTAATTGTTCGCCGTGTAGACAAACATGATAAGCGCAGTAAAAGACTCTATTTTACTGAGCAAAGTGATGCCATTTTACATTCATTGCAAGAGACTATTTCCGATATAAAAAATCAGTTATACAGCGGTTTATCTGTTAAGCAACTAGATGCGATTGCATTTGGTTTGATCAAAATAGAGCAAAACGCCCTTAAATGTATTCAAGTTAATAAGTAAGGCTAAAAATGACACCGGATCAAAAGTTTGCACGCTATGTAAGGTTTTCTCTCATAGGGTTTATCTTAGTATTTATTTACTATTTAGTGGCCGATATGGTTTTGCCTGTGACACCACAAGCACGTGTTTATCACCCTGTTGTGCAAATATCACCGCAAATTAGTGGCCGAGTCACTAGTGTGCAAGTTAGTAATAACCAATCAGTTAAAGCAGGCGATATATTATTTAGTATCGATGAAGGCCCATATAATTTAGCTAAAGAACAAGCTCAACTCGCCCTTGATGATGCCAAATTACAAAATAAACGCCTTGATACCAATGTTAAAGCGCTTGAGGCACAAATAAGTGCTGCAAACGCTAAACAGCATGAGCAAAAACTATTAAAAAGCAGAGGCGAAAAGCTCTATAAGCAAAAGTCTATATCGGAGCAAGAACTTGAAAGCATTCGTGCTAATTTTGAAGCGAGTAAAGCAAATGTTGCAGCCCTTGAAGCGCAGTTAGCTGAAGCGGTTTTAGCTAGAGGTGACTCAGGGAACAAAAACTTAGCCATGCGCCACGCTGCTAACCAGTTAGCGCAAGCTGAGCTAAATTTATCCTACACAAAAGTGCGCGCATTAAGTGACGGCGTAGTTGCTAACTTACAATTATTAAACGGCGCATACGCAGTTGCAGGCAGCCCGTTATTAGCTATTGTTGCTAAAAAGGCAGATTTAGTTGCCGACTTTAGAGAAAAGTCACTCACAAATATGAAGCAAGGCACCCAAGCGCGCGTAGTATTTGATAGCCGTCCAGGTGAAGTTTACGACGCAATACTTGAAACATTTGAAGCAGGCGTTAGCAGTGGTCAACTTAGTGCTAATGGTTTACTAAGTACAACAGAAACCAGTAATCGTTGGGTGCGTGATGCACAGCGTCAACGCATTCACTTAAAGCTCATTAATCATCAAGACTTAATAGCAAACATGCCTAGTGGCTCACGTGCAACAGTACAATTATTACCAGAATCAACAATTGGGCAATGGTTTGGCTCTGCACAAATCAGGTTTATTAGCTGGTTACACTACATTTATTAATGGAGGCTTTATGACTCAAATTGTTAGCCAAGGCCCACAATTAGACTCCAATGGCCTTCGCCAAGCACTGCGCATTGCAGGTGGGTGTACCCTTGGCTTTACTATTAGTAAATTAATGAACTGGCCCAATGGTATATTTTTTACCGTTTATCCTATGTTGATATTGGGCATGGTACCTACGTTAAGTCGTGGGCTTATAAATCAATTTATAGCATCTGCTGCATTTAGCGCACTTATAGTGCTGATAATGCAGGGATTATTTTCTCACTTACCAGTCGTTATGACATTGTTAGTGTTTGGTGTTTTCTGCTTTTTATTTCATAAAATGAGTAGCGGTAGTGCCTTTTTATTTGGCGCTTTAGGCGTGATCAGTCTTTCTATTCAGCTGCATTTTTCCAGCTATGTTGATCAAGGAAGCAGTATTTATCCATTAATTTTAACTAATGGTTTGGCTATATTTTTAACCGTTATTATTGGAGCATTAATGCATGGCCTATTTCCTGATGTAACCGCAAGGCCCGGGCGAGTAATGCCAGCTAAAGCAAAAGAAAGTATTCGCCATGAGGTATTGTTATGCTCAACCGTGGCTACGCTCTCTTTTGTTGTTTTTCAGGTTCTTGATTTACAAGACTCAATATCTGCGCAGGCAGCTTCTGTGCTTATTTTATTTTCGTTGTGCTGGAAAGCCGCAGGTATGGCCGGTTGGCAGCGAGCAATTGGAACGCTTATAGGCTGTAATGCAGCGTTACTATCGCAACTATTTTTGTATAGTCACTCTGATTTTTTACTTTTTCCGATGGCTATTTTATGGATACTTTCGTTTGTTTTTGCGCGCTTTCATATTTTAGGCGGAGGCATACCTGGCATTGGTTTTGGTGTATTGACTACATTTGGTATTTTGTTTGGAAATTCACTCGGGCCAGGCCAAGATCTTGTTTATAGTGCAATGTACCGGTTTAGTTCGGTATCTGTGGCTATAATCTTAAGCTTATGTGTTGTGTATGTTATGCACCATATACTTAATCGGTTTAGCGTAACTCGCCATCATACTTATGATTAGGTAAACCCTGTTTGTAAAACTAAAGGCTGCAATTGCAGCCTTTTTAATAAGCTTGGTTAAACTATTTTAATCATCTATATGAGCAGTATTTTCGCTTTACATATTCACAGTTTTTAGTCTTTCCTGGTGATAATAAGCGTTAGCACACCCGCTATAATCCCCCAAAAAGCAGACCCCACTGAAAGTAATGTTAAGTTAGATGCAGTTACTAAAAAAGTGACTATTGCGGCCTCAGTATATTCAGTACTACTAAGGGCTTGCTGCAAACTATTAGCAATGGTGCCAAATAGCGCAATGCCCGCCAAAGCTAAAATAAGTGCCTGGGGTAAACTTGCTACCAAGCCAACTAATGTAGCTGCGCACAACGCCATTAAAATATAAAATACGCCAGCCGCTATACTCGCCCAATAACGTTTATCATGATTTTTATCCGCCTCATCACTCATACATATAGCTGCGGTAATCGCGGCTAAATTAATAGAGTAGGCTCCAAAAGGAGCGCTAAGCATATTTACAAAGCCAGTAACATTAAGAGATGCAGATATAGGCGCTTTATATTTATGTGCTTTTAAAACCGCAATACCCGGTAAATTTTGCGAAGTCATGGTAACTATATAAAGTGGTAAACCTATACTAATACATGCTTGCAAGTGGAAAGCGGGTTCAATATAAGCAAATTCGCTCATTTTCCAGTGCAGCGCGCTGGTATCAATATGGCCCATTTGCCAAGCGAGTAATACACCTATAATAAGCACGCTTAACATAGCAAAGCGGGCAAAAAAGCGTTTACCAATAAAGTACATAACGACCATTAAACCAATTACTAAAGGCATGTCGTTCATAAAATTAAACACATCGATACCAAAGGTAACAAGCACGCCGGCCAACATGGCGCATGCAAGCTCACTTGGAATACGGTTCATTATTTTTTCAAACCAGCCCGTAACCCCCGACAAAAACACGAGCAATGCACTGAGCATAAACGCGCCAATAGCCTCATTTAAGTTATACCCTTGGGCACTTGAAATAAGTAATGCAGCTCCCGTGGTAGACCACGCAATTAAAACAGGTACTTTGTAATAGTACGATAAACCAATTGACGTTGTGCCCATCACTAACCCGAGCATTAAAATCCAACTAGCTACTAAATCGGGCGTACCACCAAGGGTTATCACTACCTGATAAATTAATGCAATAGAACTCGAAAAACCAATAATTACAGCCACAAGTCCTGCTGTAATTCGGTTAAGCAACTGATCAGACACCTTCATAAATTCCTCGTAATGCATTTATGCAGCTCACAACATACGTGCCCAATAATTACATTGCAATTAGCGATTGGTTTACAAAAGGTGAAATAAATTCACTTTTTATTTTTCATTGTAATTAACGTCAAAAAGTCACTTTTAACCATTGTATTTAACTAAACAAACAAGTACCTACAACTGCGCCAAAGCCCGCGTAAACACTACTAAAAACCAATACTAAAAAGAGCAAAAAACACACCAAAAATAAATATCCTTATATTTTATAAGGAATTATAAAATTAAGAAATAATTCTTTTCGGTTACATTTATTATCTTGATCTAATCCATTTAATAATATAAAACGTAACAAATAGTTAACCAAAAACACTAAAAGAGAAACAAATGAAGAGATCTGTCGTCTTACTAATTGCTATACCATTATCGGCATTTGCAGTTTATGGGCTATTTTTTAATGCAGATGAAACGGGCGAACCTATCGCGCCTGTTGCTATTGATTTTGTTCCTATTGATTTACAAAAAACGCGCAATACGCATCCCCCTGCACCTATTGATATGAGTAAAGATCCAATTACTGTTAAACCCATTGCTGCCCCTGACAACAACTTACCGTTTGAAGAATTTGATGCCGTAAATCGCCTATCAGACAAAGCAAAGCAAGTGCTTATAAATGCAAAAGTTTTACCGACTGACTTACATAACGAGGCCTATATTGAGTTTGATTTAAATTCTTTACAGGCGTTAGAAACTGGCGAAAACTTTGATTTAGCTATTCCGCAAACAGCCGAAACATTCACCGCAGAAGTGACTAATGTGGTTGAGTCTGAAAATGGCGATAAGAGCATATTTGGTAAAATAGTGGGTGTTGACGGTCGCATGCATAATACCGTTTTAACGGTAGGTAAAGATGCCGTATATGGCCAATTTACTGCACCTTCTGGCAACTATGTATTCGAAAGTAAAGGTAAGTACGGATGGATTGCAGCAAAACGCGATTTATATAAAAGCCACATAGAGCATGAAGTAACCGCACCAAAACCCAAATCAGATAAAAGCATCGATATATTTGCACCAAAAATTGATGGCTAACCAAAAAATATAAAAAGCAATTAAAGCCGCACTATAAGGCAGCTTTAGTGTGTCTGCTTTTTATGATCTCAACCAAATTAAAAACAGTTCCAACCACAACAAGAGTAAGGAAATACAATAATGAAAAAAGTAATCACAACAACAGCACTGGCTGCGGCATTATGTGCAGCAAGTGTTGCACAAGCAGAAACAATCGATATCGGTATTTTATATACCGACCAATCAGCTGCCGCAACTAGTAATATTGACACTAAAATAAATCAACTAATTGCTTTTAGTAATCAGGTATATAGCCAAAATGGCGTTGATATAACACTACGCTTAGCTGGCAAACAAAACTTAGGTGACTACGCAGTAACGCCGTCTGAGGATTGGTTAGATTCGGTTACAAATAGCAGCTACGTAGATGGTTTACGCAGCGATTGGAAAGCCGACATGATTGCCGTATTAGGTACTGGCCAAAGTGCTGGCAATGGGCTTATTTCATGTGGTTTAGCGTGGGTTGGCCAAGGCACTAATGGCAATCTATATAGCTCAATGAGCAGCCGTATGTACTCAATCACTGCAATTGATTGTGGTGCAACTACATTTGTACACGAACTTGGTCATAACCAAGGTTTAGCGCATTCACGCAAACAAGGTGACACATCTGGCGGTGTATATGTAGATGGCATGGGTCATGGCGTACAAAATGAGTTTGCAAGTATTATGGCTTACCCGCACGTTTACGGTAGCGCAACTCAGTACGATTACTTCTCTAACCCTAACTGGAGCGTAAATGGTATTGCTTTTGGTATTACAAACCAAGCGTATGCAATTCGCACGGTTACTGCTACAAAAACAAGTATTGCTAACTTTAAATAAGTAGCGCATTAAAAAGTGGGCTAAATAGCCCACTTTAAAGTTTTAACATGTTCTTCCCTGCAGAGCGCTTACGCGCTCTTATAGATTAAGCTAATGCACAACCACTTTTTGCTTAATTGCTGGCATTAATGTTTTACCATTGCCATCTACTTTGTTTAACAATTTAAGCCCCATCACTTTTGCAAGTACTGGGTAGATATCAAGGTTACTCACTTCTTTAAGGCTTATACCTTGTTTAAATGCAGGGCCTACAGCAATAAATGATGCTGCCATATCCTCGGTATATGCATAACCGTGAGTCCCTAAATAGGTTGGTTTTTTACCATTGGTAAATACCGCTGGCGCTGTAGTTTGCACCACAATATCGCCTACGCGAGTGCCTTTATTGTAATGGTACGCTGCTAACTGCTCGTCAGTTAATACTGTATAACGACCGTTTGCTGCTTTTTGTAAACGAGCTTTATAGCCGGCTATATCCGCATTTATTGCATCGGGTTGAGTGTATATGAGTAAACGTGGACCGGTGTTTTTAACTAAAAAGTTTTCATCTTGAGGCAGTGTGGTTACATCAATACTTTTATCTGGATCTATACTCGCCATACCATGATCCGAGACAATAACTAAGTTTACCTCTTGCTCTAATTTACTTAAGCGAGTTTGTAATTGCCCCATTAATTCATCAAGCTGTTTAACTGCATCTCGCGTTTGTGGTGCGTCTGGTCCAAACTCATGGCCCATGCTATCAACTAGCGAAAAGTAACTCGCAATAAAACGTGGGCGCTGTGCTTTTGGCAAACTTAACCATTGAATAATTTGATCAACACGGCTTTGGTAATCGCTGTATTTAGAATAGTGATAAAAGTAATCTGGTGTCATGCCGTTAAATAATGCATCTGACTCAGGCCAAAAATAAGTAGCCGATTTAAGCCCCTGCATTTTTGCTAAATTCCAAAGCGGAATCCCCTTCACCCAAGTGCTATCGCCCAATGCTTTGCCCATGCTGTAACAGTCGTTTTTACGCGCTTTATCACAAAAGCTATTATCAACAATGCCATGGTTTACCGGCAATAAGCCCGTAATAATAGAAATATGGTTAGGAAACGTTTTAGTTGGATAAACAGGTATTAGTTTTTGTGCGCGAACACCGCGCTCGGCCATTGCTTTTAAATTTGGCGCACCGTGTTTTTCAATATAATCCCAACGCAGGCCATCAATTGATACAAGCACCACAGTTTGCTCTTTTGCAGCAAATGCGCTGTTCATTCCTAACATTAGGCAAATTGATACTGCCTTTAAAATCCACTGTTTCATTATAAACACCTATAAATGCACAACAATTACTCAAAAAATTATTTTAAAGCAAGTTGTTACTTTATGATACAAACTGATAGATTAAACCCTGTATATTAAAGACAAATGACTATGTGCTAAAAACTATGCCAGTCATCAATTGTAAAAAGGATAAGTATAAAGATGACCATAGATTTTAGTAAAAAAATAACGCCAGCACGAATGTATCGCACAACCTCTAACTTACAAATGGCGCTAGAAAGCGACCGTGGCCGGATTATTAACAGTGCCGCTATTCGCAGGCTTCAGCAAAAAACCCAAGTGTTTCCGCTTGAGCGTAACGCAGCTGTTCGTTCGCGCTTAACTCACTCGCTTGAGGTACAACAGGTTGGTCGTTTTATAGTGCAACGTATTTTTGCAAATTTAAGCTACCAACAACAAAAAGATTACGGCTTAACCGACCTAGAACGCCCCCTGGAAAGCTTAGTAGAAATGGCCTGCCTAATGCACGATATAGGCAACCCACCGTTTGGACATTTTGGCGAAGCTGCAATAAACCACTGGTTTAATAACAACCTAGCAAGTGTAACACCCGAGCGCTGCAAAGAGCCCAATACCGGTATAGGTGTTGTTTTTAAACACCTTGCGCTTGATATTTGTAACTTTGAAGGCAACGCTCAAGGCATACGTATAATTCATTCGTTGCAAACGCTTAATTTAACTTACAGCCAAAGTGCTGGTATTTTAAAATACACTCGCCCTGCTGGGCTTGATGTAAAAGACATACCGCAAAATAAAAACTACTTAATGAAGAAAGTGGGTTACTACTACAGCGAAAAAAACTTTGTTGAAGCGCTACAAAAAGAGCTCACTATTGAGCCATATTGCCGCCATCCAGCAAGTTATATAATGGAAGCCGCCGACGACATTTCGTATTGCCTAGCCGATATAGAGGATGCTGTTGAAAAAGGGATCATAAGCACCGAATTCTTATGTACACAGCTTAAAAGTCATTATAAAAAAGCACTCATAAACCTAACAATAGACGACACAGAGCACCAAACTTTTGTAGATAAAGCAGTTGACTACGCACATGAGCGCGCCAAAGCACAACCGTATAACTTTAACAGCGAATTTTTTATATACCTGCGCGTAGCACTTTTACATCCGCTAGTTGGACATGCTGCAAAACGCTTTATTGAGAATATAGAACCTATTTACCATGGCGATTTTAACCAAGCACTTTTAGAAGATAGAAGCCATCTACACGCTGTAACCAAAATGCTAAAGCAAGTGGCACTTGAGCATGTTTTTTCAAATAAAGAAGTCGAAAAATTAGAGCTGCAAGGTTATAGAATAATTAATGGCTTACTCGATTGCTACAAACCGCTACTGCAATTGAACAGCGATGACTTTAGGCGCGCTCTGAATGGCGATTCACGTTTATTAATTGAGTCGCGACTTGTAAAAAAGCTCTCTAAAAAGCACTTAAATAGTTACCAACACGCAATAGATGCGATGCAAGAAGAGCCCGATCACTTCGCAGCGTACGAATTTTATTATCGCTGTAGATTAATTCAAGATTATATAAGCGGTATGACAGACCAATTTGCTTACGATGAATATCGCAGCCTTATGGTTATTGATTAGTCGTATTACTCTGGATAATTTTCAATTTTGCGCTTAAAATCAAACTATTAATATTTAAGCGCGCATAACTTTATGATATCAAAACTAATTAGATTTACCCTTTGCTTTGCCCTATTTTATAGTGCGCAAAGTGCTGCCTACAACGAAGCTATGTGCATTTTAATTAAACAAGAAATGCAGCAAAATAGTAATAATAAAGCGAGTCAAAAATATCGTAAGGCAGCGCGTGATTACAAAAACAACTGTAATAAGCCAAAAGAAATTCAAGCACAACCAAAGCCACAGATAATAGAGCCAGAGCCAGCCATTATTACTCAGCCACAACCTAAAATTGTTGAACCTGCCCCTTTAATACAACTCACTGAAGAAGCTGTTAAAGATAGCATCAACGAGCAAACACTTAATTTAACTGATGATCAAAAACAACAAATTAACGATCAGCTAAATACCAATAGTAACGAAATAGTAATTGATGCAGAGCCAACAACAGCAGTACCCGAGCAAGTAGTTACAGAGCAAAAAAACGAAGCTGTGATAGAGCAAGTAAAACCGGCGACGCCAGAGCAAAACGTTCAACCTACGCCTGAAAAGTCTGTACCTGTAAAACCAGCACCGGTGTTAACTAAACCAGCGCCAGTTATTGCGCCGCAACCTATAGCACAAAGCCCAAGCTCGTTACTTTTACCCACTTTAATACTTGTTATAGTGGTACTTATTGGCGCTATGATAGTCGTGCGCCTGCGCCGTGCAAAACAAAGTAAAGTGATGGCAGAACCGACTATAGCGGCTCCACCTGAAGTTAAATCAGAAAAAATTGCTACGCCAGCTAAACCTGAAACTACAAAAGAGCCAGAGATTGAGCCTGTCGTCATCAACGAAGTAACTCAAAATAATAAACCAGTTGAGAGCAGCGTAGAGGCAAATGAAGAGCCTTTAGAGCCTACGAACACTACACAAAATGCTGATATTGAACATACACCACCGCAAATTTCAGATGAGCAAAACAACGTAGCTACACAAGTGCAAACAAGCGAAATTGAGCCTACACCGCTTAACTCAATTGATACTTTAGAGCAAACAAGTACCGCTACGTTTAACGAAGTAAAGCAAAAACCTGAGCCTAATACAGCCGAGTTTGAAGCAGCAGCAAAAACAACCTTAGAGCGTATTAAAAATGCCAGCAGCTTTAATGAGCCAGAAGTACGCGACTTTGATCCAGATGCAAAGCCTGAAAAAAAACAACGTAAGCACCATACAGCGCAAGTAACGGAGCCTGCGCCAATAGAAGCCGAACACAACACTGTAGAGCCGGTTATTAGTACTCCTGAGCCAGTAACAGCGAGTGAGCCGGTTGTAGATTTACACGCACCAGAGCAAATAGCTGACGCTCAATCGACTACATATACAACAGAGCAAGACTTTAAAGAACCAGAGGTACGTACATTTAACCCAGATGCACCATTACCTGGTGAAAAGCCGATGCCTAAAAAACAAAGCGCAACACCTGAGCAAGCACAAACAACACCGCCAGTTGATGAGCCACAAAGTGAGCCTAAAAAAGCAGACAGTAACAATCCATTTGCTAACTTATCGTTAGACTCAAGCTGGGATCCTGACTCAACTGAAAAACCCAAAATAGAAGAGAAAAAACGCGCGCCTAAATCGCAAGCATTAATAGATGCAGAAGAACGCGCTAAAAACATGCAAACCAAATAGTAAGTTTTAAAGTAGCGCCTCATATTTGAGGCGCTGTTTTAGTAACTAAATAATTAACTGCTTTTTTACCGTATTACTTACACTCTTATCCCATCCTAAAATGCGCTTTAGTAATTAGGAGCTTCGCTCCTTGCGCGAGCAAGTTCAGCGCCTGGCGCAATATTCAAGCTTGAGAGTGTTTTATAAGCTTACAACTTGTTGGCGCGATGAGTGCAGAGCATACATTTAACTGGTGGTATTTTTAGACTTGAGTTTAAGGCTACGTTATCCGCAGCCATAAATTAAAGTAACTTGGTCAACATGCCCTAATTAAAAGTCCTAGTTAACAGCCCTAGCGGTACGTTTATTTTTAAGCTTTAACCCGCCAATTAATAGCAGTGGTCCTATAAACATGGCAAGGCCATACACGCCACCGGTAACTGCGTATTCTGGTTTATTTAAAAAGCTAATAGCGATTAAAATAGCTAACGATGCATTTTGAATTCCAACCTCAATTGAAAGCGTCAGCGAATCAGTTAAATTTAATTTTGAACACTTAGCAATTAACCAACCAACAACCATTGAACCAATATTAAGCGCTATGCACGCCCAAAATACGTTGTTAAATGAGCTAACTAATAAATCGCGCTCTTTTATTACTAGTGCGGCAATCATCATAAGCATAAAAAACAACGAGAAGCGTCTAAAAAACGGCTCTGCTTTAATGGCAAAATCACTTTTAAAGTGACGCAACCAAATGCCTATAGCAACTGGCACTAAGGTAATAAAAAATAGCCCTAATGAAGTAGTTAAAATAGAAAAAGTAGCATCGTCTGCTGGGGCAAACTGACTCATAGCAAAGCCAATAATAAACGGTGTGGTTATTATACTAATTGCGGTAGAGGCAGCTGTTAAACTTACCGAAAGCGCTAAATTAGCTTTAGCAAGCTGGCTTACTACATTTGACATAGTACCGCCGGGGCAAGCAGCTAATATCATTAAACCAATAGCGATAGGCGTTGGTAGGTTTAGTAAATAACACAGCCCTAATGCTAATAAAGGCATTGCTACAAGTTGGCCTATTAAACCCATGACAATGCCAAGCGGGCTTTTAAATAAACGAGTAAAATCGGTTGTTGTGAGCCCAAGACCCATACCAAACATAATAAGTGCAAGGGCGAGTGGAAGTATTACTTCAGTTAATATAGATGCATTCAAATTAGACAGCCTCGTTTGTTATTGTTTTTAATTAGAGTGTTAATTTTTAAGTTAACTGTAACGCCCCTTTACAATAACTAGAAGTATTACTTATTTAAAATAGCAGCCACGTGCTTATCTAGTTCTGGAAGTACATCTTGTTCAAACCATGGGTTCTTTTTAAGCCATATATTATTACGCGGACTCGGATGTGGAAGCACTAAATAATTTGGCCAATACTCACGCCACGATTTTACTAACTCCGTAAGTGGCATTTTTTTAGTCTCTGGTAAATGATACGCCTGCGCGTATTTACCAAGCACTATTGTCAGCTCAATATTTGGTAGTGCAGCCAATAATTGCTCGCGCCATGCAGGCGCACATTCTTTTCTCGGTGGTAAATCACCCGACTTCCCCCTACCCGGGTAGCAAAAGCCCATAGGTAAAATGGCTATATTATTAGCGTCGTAAAATTCATCACGTGTTAGCCCAAGCCATTCTCGCAGGCGGTTTCCGCTTGCATCGTTAAACGGCACACCTGTTTCGTGAACTTTGATTCCAGGTGCTTGCCCTGCAATTAAAATACGTGCGTTTGAGTTAAATTGTATAACAGGACGAGCCCCTAAAGGTAAATGAGGTTCACAGATCACGCATTTACTAACTTGCTCTATTAATTGGTGACTATTCATGTTTATTTGGCCTTAAATGCTTAATATTTATCCTAAATGGCCATTTAGGATAAATGAGTTGGTAAAAAATCGGTTTATTTTAATTAAAACGAGCGTTAGTTAGTAAAATCGTGATCTTTAAGCTCATTCGCGCTACAAGCCTTGTAAAACCTAGCGTTGCTCGGCCCATACAGCAAATTCATTGCCGCTTGGCTCTGCAAAATGAAACCGGCAACCACCCGGAAATTCAAAAATAGGTTTTAATATTGTGCCACCATGGAGTTGTACTTTTCTATACGTGGCGTGAATGTCGTTACTATAAAAAACCAATAGCGCAGCACCGTTTTGAGTTAGCGATTTAAGCGGCGCATTAAAAAAGCCACCATCGAGCCCTTGGCCACTAAACGCCGTGTATTCTGGGCCGTAGTCAGTAAACTGCCAATTAAATACACGACTAAAAAAGGCCTTAGTTGCGGGTAAGTCGCATGCAGGAAACTCAACGTAATTTAGTTTTTCATGATCGCTCATCGTTATTCACTCTTTATTTTTACTCAGTTTATTAACCTTAAGCTTTACATAGAGCCTGTGCAATATCATTA
Source organism: Pseudoalteromonas sp. SG45-3 (assembly GCF_014164075.1). NCBI lineage: Bacteria > Pseudomonadati > Pseudomonadota > Gammaproteobacteria > Alteromonadales > Pseudoalteromonadaceae > Pseudoalteromonas > Pseudoalteromonas sp. SG45-3. The sequence continues at coordinate 88,550 of NZ_JACJEN010000011.1, forward strand.
AACAATATCAGATCAGTATTTTACTAAGTAATTAAGTAAGCATAACTTACTTAAAAATTAAATATCACAAATGAGAATAGCTATCTTTTGTATTTGTAACATATATAATAGCGCCTTTGTTTTATCCTCAGCTTTAAATAAAGGGATTAATTAACTATGCAAGCACCTTTGCACAGTGCGCCATTCGATAAAGTTAACGTAATTGCGCTTATAGTAAAAAGCGTAAGCAGTTATCGAGTTTTGGTATTTTTACGTTTTTTTATTGCCATAATTGGTGGCTATGCCTTTACCTCTGCAAGCACTGCGTTATTAAGCCTTGTGTTGCCAATAGCTAAACAAGACGCTGTGCTGTTTAGTGTTTCAATCAGCATTTTAATTTATGCCGTTGTATTTATTTATGCCTTTAGTGTTAGATCATTAAAAACAGTGTGGATCAGTATTTTACTAAGTACGGGAGCGTTCATTGGATTGCTTGCATTACTGAAGGGTTGGGTATGAAAGACAGCTTTTTCAGATCGATGACTTGGTTGCACACTTGGGTAGGGTTACTCGTTTGTTGGTTACTATATTTAATATTTTTTGCAGGGACTCTTAGCTTTTTTAGAGACGAAATAACCTTGTGGAATCAACCAGCCATACATAATGTGCAAGCCCAAACACAGCGTATAGAAGCGCAAAAACAACAAATAATTACAGGGTTCGATTACTTAGCTAGCCATGGAGCTAACTCATCAAGCTGGCGTATTACATTACCCGAGCCGCGTATTCCTTATTTAATTTATGGTTATGCAAAACCAAAAGAGCCAGGCCAGCGCCGCAGCCGGTTTGAAAACACACAGCTAAACCCTAATACCATGCAAGAGCTTGAGCCCTTTGTAGATACTAAAGGCGGTAACTTTTTTTATCGGCTGCACTATGATTTACATTACATAGATGCAATAACCGCACGCTGGATTGTGTGCTTTGCTAGCTTTTTTATGCTGATTGCCATTATATCGGGGGTGGTTATTCATAAGCGTATTTTTAAAGATATGTTTAGCTTTAGGCGTAACAAAGGTAGCCGTACATGGTTAGATGCCCATAACTTAAGCTCTGTGCTTGCCCTTCCTTTTCATTTAACGATTACTTACACGGGTATAATTACACTTATATTTATGTTGTTTCCCTACCCTGCGCAAACCTCTTATGATGACGGCATGCGTGGCTTTTTTAACGATGTAACCCCTCGCAACACCATGACCGATAAAGCCCAAGGCGAATCGTCAATGGTGCCGATTCAAAGCATTTTGGATCAGGTTTATACTAAGTGGCCTCATGCAGATATTACTCGCGTACAAGTTAACCAACCAAATATGGCAGCTTCAACAATTACCGTATTGGTAAGCGCAGGTAAAACACTGCGTGACCAAGCACCACGCTTAATATTTAGTGGTGCTACAGGGCAAATGGTCGCTAAAACTGATGACGAGCTAACTAGCAGCAAAGCGCTTTACGAATCACTTAATTCAATGCATACAGGGCGTTTAGCTACGTGGTTGTTGCGCTGGTTATACGTATTAGGCGGTATTGCAGGCTGTGTAATGATTGGCTCTGGCTGTATTATGTGGGCTAAGCGAATTCGCGAGCGAACTAAAAATAACGTTAAACCTTCGTTTGGTTTAAAACTAGTTGAGGGGTTAAACCTAGCCACTATTATGGGACTTCCACTGGCAACGTGTGCATTTTTTATTGCTAACAGACTACTTAGCCCAACTACCGCAGAGCGCGCCGATAAAGAAATACTCGCGTTCTTTTTAACATGGCTAGCGGTTGCTCTTTTAGCACTTATAAAGCGCGACACACTGCAATGGCGAGTTATGGCAGCTATAAATGCTGTTGCATGTTTAAGCGTACCGGTTATTAATGCACTTACAACTAACGGTAATCTAGTTAGCTATTTGATGCACGAACAGTGGGCTTTATTTACTTTTGATGCACTGTTTTTGTTATTTAGTATATTGTTTTTTATACAAACCGAAAAATTACGTACTGCTAAAAACAACTCAAAAATAACCAGCCCTAGTCAATCTAATAACTTTAAAGGGCAAAAACCATGATTGATTTACTTGGGTTTAGCCTATGTTTGCTCAGTTTTAACTGTTTTGCACTGGCTAAGTTTAATCACTTTAAAGACGTATTTAAAAAACGTCCTACAGAATCCCAACGTAAAAAGCTGTTGCTAGCTGCTTGGATCAGTATTTTACTAAGCTTAGTACTTTGTATAGTTACCCAAGGTGGATATGGAGCATTACTATTTTGTGGACTTATGAGTCTAAGTATCTTAATTATAATAGTTTTTTATAATTTTTTAGTAGGCTACGTGAAGTGGTTTAGTGTTTTAAATAGCGTGTTAGTTGTACTAAGTGGGTTGTTTTTAGCATTAAACTAGCCTTAGTTAGTAAAAACGTGATCCGTTACTTTCCCATAGATTAGGCAAAAAAAATGGCAAGCTATATAGCTTGCCAACAATAGGGGATATTCAGTGTTTCCAATACTTGCTGTCTCACGGCAAGTACACACAATATAACCATAATATATTTAAGTTACTTTACAGTTAAATTACTCTTTTATTACTACTTTAAAAACGTATATAACTAACTGTAAACCCCCTTTACATAATCTCTTGGTTTACCCAAATTATTTCATCGGTAGCAAAGCCCAACTCTTTAGCTTTAGTTAAAAAGTGTTCTTTAAGCTCTTTGCTAACCGTTGGTGTACGCGACAAAAACCACAAGTAATCTTTGTTGTAACTGGTTATAAATGCATATTGATAATCGGGTTGGTCAAGTTCAAAAATCACGTAAGCGCCATAAAATGGACCAAAAAACGAGACTTTAAAATGCCCTGTGTCGGTGCCCTTAACAAACTTGGCTAAGCCTTCGGCGTCATCCCATTTTTTATCATCCGTTAAATACCCTTTGTTAAGGACCTTTACTGTGCCGTCGTCGTTAATTGAATAAGTCGCGGTAACTTGCTCCATCCCTTCTTCGAATGAGTGATTAAGACGCGCTATTTCAAACCATTTGCCTTTATATTTTTGTATATCAAAGTTTTTAACGGGTGTTATTCCCTCAGGAGGGCTGGTGCAGGCACTAAGAAAAAATAACCCTGTAATAAGTAAACCGTATTTAATAGCCTTCATGTAAGCTCCTTTTTTAATTACATAAATCGTACGTATTATCTAAATATAGATGGATATAAAGTTTGCTAGCCGATTAAAAAAATTTGCTATAGGATCGTATTAATTCTAAAGCAATAAAAATGACCATAGCATGAAAATTTGGGTAGATGCAGACGCGTGTCCTGTTGTTATAAAAGAAATACTTTTTAGAGCTGCAGAGCGTATGAAAATCGAGACTATTTTAGTAGCGAATCACGCAATGCGTATTCCGCCGTCAAAATACATAAGCCGCGTTCAAGTATCGTCGGGATTTGATGTAGCCGACGACGAAATAGTAAAACGTGTTGAAAAAGGCGATTTAGTTATTACAGGCGATATTCCGCTAGCAAGTGAAGTAATTGATAACGGCGGGCAAGCACTCAACCCTCGTGGCGAGCTTTATACCACCGAGAATATCCGCTCAATACTTAACGTGCGCGACTTTATGGATACCATGCGCTCAAGCGGCGTAGAAATGAGTGGTGGGCCGCCGCCACTTAGCCAAACCGATCGCCAAAACTTTGCAAATAACCTCGACCGTATTTTAGCGCAAAACAAGGCTAACTAACTTGAATACCCAATTAGTTGGCTTGGGTGATACGCAATTTAGCGTGGCGGTATACGTAGCAAAAGCGCCGCCAATGCCGTTTTTTAAAACACTTGAATGCCTAGAACCGGTTATAAATGAGCAAATAAATACCATAAACCAGTACTGTGGTAATGGTTGGCGCAAAGTGTTTAACGTTTACGCCAAAGTGCTATTTTCCCTGCCAAGTGAGCATTATTCATTTGCTAAACAAGCCCCTACTTGGCAACAATATCGCGATGAGTATTTACTGCAAAAAAATAGTAAAACCGCCCTGCTATTTAGCGCGCCTGACACTACTATTACTTGCGCAGATAAAGCTACTAGCAATCAAAATCAGCTACACATAATTGCTGGGCGTACGCACGCTAAAAACTTATTACAACAAGGTAAGTTGCATGCACAATTTGATTGGCTCGACGACGAGTTTGCAATAGACACCAGTAACAACATTATTGTGTGCCCGTATTTTGATTACAGGCAATTAAGTAATATAAAAATTGCGAGATTAAGCGAGCTAGTCGCGCAGCTAAAAGGCACTAAATAACACATTGTAAGGAACGACCATGGCCGGAATTTTAGAGTTAAACGAATTATTAAAATCAATGCAGCCTATGCTTAAACAAGGTGAATACATATTTTGCTGTTTGGCAGGGAAATTGGCTGATTATGTTCACTTAGAGCCACTTGCCACTTACGTTGAAGAGGAAGGCCTAACCCTTATTTTAAAAGCTGAAACCGCCGATAAAGCAGGTATTACTTACGAGGGTAAATATAATTTAATTACTCTTAATGTACATTCAAGCTTAGAGGCCGTTGGGCTAACAGCTGCGGTATCTGCAAAGCTAACTGAGCATGGCATTAGCGCTAATGTGGTAGCTGCGTTTTATCACGACCATATTTTTGTACAAACAGACAAAGCACAAGCTGCAATGAAAGCACTTGGAGAGATTGGTTAGGATTGCTGGCACAGTAATGATCTGAGTGATGTGAATATTAGAGCGTCGGGTGGCGCTTCACTTATCCGACCTACGCTTAGAGAAACTTCGGGGTGTAGAGAGGGTTATATAAAAACACCGAGTTTGTTCACTCGGTGTTTTTATTGGTGCTAAATAGCGGGTGCTTGTTTAGCTTGTGAAACTTAAACTACATATCCGCTAAAGCCTAGTGCTTTAAAATACAGCTTCGGAATGCCAAATTTGCACTCGTTTAGTAGTTCGCTAAAGCGCATTCTATCAAGCGGGTAAAACTCATTTTCTAAGTCGTGCCCTGTTTGTGTTTTACCTGTTTCGGTTAAACCCAATTGCGCGCAAGTTGTAAGCTGGGCTTCGCGCTCAAAAGAAGTTTCGGGGCGCATTAAATCTGCAATATAAAGTTTGGCGTCTTTTTTAAGGCTTCCTTTAATCGCTTTTAATAACTCTTTTTTATCGCCGTTATCTTCTAAAAAATGCATTACTAGTAAACATAAAACGGCATCGGCTTTAACCGATAACTTATCAACGGGGCCATTATGTACATCTACGCGGCTTGTTATGCCTTGCTCATCAAATTGCTGCTGTGCGATAGCAAGCATATCGGCTGATGTATCTTGCGCAGTAAATTGCCACGTAGGGTTTAGTCCAGCCAGTGCAAGTACTTCTTTGCCTGTGCCTGCCCCTACTACCAGAATATGTGCATTGTCGCCCAGCGTTGCTTGTAGTTGCGCATTAGTGAGCTGATGTAATAATTCATAACCAGGCACTAAACGGGTTATGCGGCTATCGTATTGTGTTGCTTGCTCGCCTGTAAACGTTGGCATTGTATCTCCTTGTTTTCAGTAATGTTGCTTATAAAACTTCAACTGTGGAATATCCACCTGGCTTTTTGGCTACATGCACTTGAGTGGCTACACGCTCGCTCATTTGTGTTACGTGCGATATAACGCCTACTTTTCTGCCTTGTGCTTGCAAAGAATCCAAAGCGTCCATTGCAATGCTTAGGGTTTCGCTGTCTAACGTACCAAACCCTTCGTCAATAAACAAAGAATTGATTTGTACTTTGTTAGACGAAAGCGATGCTAAACCAAGTGCAAGCGCTAGCGATACTAAAAATGACTCACCGCCCGAGAGCGTATTAACAGAGCGTTGCTCGTCGGCCATGTCGCGGTCGATAATTGCAATGTCGAGCGTTTGCGCTATGGCGGTTAATTCGTAGCGTTTGTTGAGTGTTTTTAAGTGGCTGTTGGCATAGTGCAGTAATATTTTTAACGTTTGTGTTTGCGCTAAGTTACGCATGGTTTTACCCGTTGCATCGCCCAATACTTTATTAAGCAAGTGCCACTGCTCTACCTGTGTTTTAAGCGTAGTTAACTCGGCTTGTTTGCCTTCAAGCGCCTTTGCGTTTTGGTTGTGTTGCTCAATAGCGGTATTAGTTGCTAGTAATGAATTTTGCAGCTGCGTTTGTTGCTCATTTAAGCTACTTAATTGCGTACTTAAAGCCTCTGCACTTTGTGTTGGCTTATCGCTACTGTTGTGTTTTTCAAGCGTAAGTTGCTGCTGTTTTAATGCGGCATTTGCATCTGTTAACGCTTGAGTTAACTGCTCGTGTTGATTTAAATGTGCTTTAATAGTATCGCTACTGAGCGTTAGTAAAATTTTGACCTGTTCGTGCGTTACATCGCTGTATTGCGCTTTAAAGTCAGTAAACCACTGGTTATAACGTGCCTCAAGTGTTGCTAGTTCTTGGCTGTTTTCAAGTAAGCGTTGCTCCACATTTTTAAGCGTTATAGCGTGCTCATCTCGTTGTTTTATCGCGTCGTCATAGGCTTTTTGGCTCGCTTGAACCTGCGATTGTTTTTGCTCTTGCGCACTTGTAAGTTTTGCTTGGTAGTCGTCTGCGCTTATTTGCTCGTTATTAAATAAAGCTGAGCGCTCACTTTGTACAGCGTCTAATAGCTCTTTTGCTTTTACAAACTCTTCATTAAGTGCTTTTAACGATTGCTCGCTTTTACTAACAAGCGGGGTAAGCTGCTTTATTTGCTCATTAGCTGTGTTTTGGCGCTTTTGGCTTTGCTCAAGTTGCGTTTGAGTTTGCTGATACTGCGTAACCTGCTCGCTCAGAACGCTAAGTTCAAGCGTATTGGCTTGTAGTTGCTGCCAAAAATCACTGTTTTCAAATTGATTATTGAGTGTTGTACCCAGCTCGTTAATTTGTGCACTAAGCTCGCTATGCTTACTCGTTAACTGGTTTTGCTGGTGTGTAAGCTCAAGGTGTTTATTACTCAGTTGCTGCTGTACTTGCTGCTCTGCTTTAAGTGCTGCTTGTAGCTCGTTTACTTTGGTTTGCAATGTACGTTGACGTTTTTGTTGCTCAAAGTATTGCGCTTTTTGCTGCGTTAATTGCTTATAAGTTACTTCAAGCTGATCAGGCGTTAAGTCGTTAAGCTCACTACGTGCGCCTTGCATGGTATTTTTAATGTCGAGCTGTTTGGCTTTTGCTGTTTGTATTATTTGCTCAAGTTGTCCGTGTTCAGCAGTTAATACAGCATGTTGAGTTTGATGTTTATGCAGCTCGCTTTGTGCATGGTCAAATTGCTTTTTAGCGGTATTAAAAGCATTTTCAAAATCGGTAATTAAGTTATTTAATTGCTGATTTTGGTTTACCGCATACGGGTGCTCCGTTGCGCCGCACACTAAACAAGGCTCATTAGGGCGAAGCTCAGTGCGTAAATGTTCTACGTTTTCGCTAGCTCTTAAGCGCGCTTGGTTAAGTGCGTACTCGCTGCTTTTAAGCGCTTGCTCGCTAGTTATTAAATGCTGATTAAGTAAAGCATGGGCTTGCTGGCTTTCATTTAACTGCTGATTAAGGACTTGCTGGCGTTGAGTGCTTTGTTTTAGGTCCGCATTAAATTGCTTATAGCGCTCTCGCTGCTCTTTTAAGTAATCAATACTTTTTAGCTGCGCGTCGCAGTGCTCTGCATTAAATTCATTAAGCTGAGTATTTAATGCCTGTAAAGTTGATTGCTCACCACTAAGTGCCACCTCGCACTGCTGCACTTTGTTATTTTGCGTATTTAAATGCTTGCTCTGACTTGCAAGCTCGCTATTAAGAGTTTGGCTTTGCGTAAGGTTTGCGGTCAATTGCTGCTGTGCATTTAAGTAGGTATTAAAGCTTTGCTGATAGTAGCTCCAGTCTTTTGCTAAAACATGCAGCTGTGCATGCTCATTAAGCCATTGCTGGCTTTTAGTTGAGTCGGTATTAGCGAGTTCTAGCTCGTTATTGCTTTGTTTAAGCTGCTGTTTGAGTTCATCAGACTGAGATTGCTCTTTGGTTATTTGCGACTCAGTACCTTTTACAGCTTGAGTTTGCAAAGCAATGTTACTGTCGAGCTCTCGCGCTTTAGCTATAACGGGCGCTGCATTTTGTTTTTGCTCATTGGCGTTATTAAGCAGCTCGGTGTGTTTAGTAAGCGCGGTATTACGCTCGTTAATTACCGCTAAATGATCAACACTTTTAAGCGATGTTATTTGCTGATCCAAAGCCGTATTTTGATCGGTTAACAAATTAAAACGGCTGCGGTTATCTTTTATTTCAAGCGCTTGTTTAGCTTGTTTTGCCTGCTCGCTTTGCTCAACGATACTTTCAAGCGCTGAGCTTGCTTGTTGCTGGGTTTGCTGTGCCTGCAGTAAGCTTTGCTCAAGCACTGTAGCTTGCTGATACCAGTTAAGTGCTTTTTCGGTTTTGGTTAGCTCTTTTTTAGTGTGTTCGGTTTGCGCTTTTAAATCGGTTAACTTGGTTTGTTGTAACTCAAGTTCATCGGTCGTTAATAAGGTATAGCTTTCAAGACCAGCTTTAAGCGCTTCAAGCTTTGCTACTTGCTCTTTATGGCGCTCAAAAATACGCACGCCAATACGGCTAAATTTATCGGTACCTGTTAAGCACTCTAAAAGTTGCGCTCGCTCATCGCCAGTGGCTTTTAAAAACGCAGCAAACTCATGTTGTGCTAAAAGTACGGCACGGGAGAATTGCTCAAAGTTAAGCCCTATTTTACTCTCGACTTCTTTTATTGTGTGGCTTTTGTCAGCTATAAGGGTTTCGTCTGGCAGGGTTACTAAAGTGTGCTCTGCTACTTTAAGTTTGCCTGTTACTTTTTTATGGGTCCGTGCAATTGTATAGCGCGCACGATAAAGCTGTTTATCTTGCCCTAAAAAGTCGACCTCGGCGTAGCTTTCCCATGTACCTCTGCGTAGCAAGTTTCGCGCATCATTAAGCTTAATGCTGTCGCCGTTAAACTCAATTAAGTTACCTTTATCGCCGCGCAGCCTCGCTGTTTTTGTATAAAGGGCTAAACAAATGGCATCTAAAAAGGTACTTTTACCAGCGCCAGTATCGCCTGTGATGGCAAATAAGCCTGCATCTTTTAATGGGGCTTTAGTAAAATCTATTTCAGCGTCAACTATTGAGGCTAAATTATGAATACGAACTGCGGTTATTTTCATAGTTGTTCTTGCTCCGTTAGCTCGTTTATCACGTCACTTAAAAGTGCTTTTAGCTCATCGGGTACGCTTTGCCCTGCCATGTCTTTATCGTTTGCGAATGCTTGTTCTAATAGGTTTAGTGGGTTGAGCATTTCAACTTCGCTTAAATCTTCAAATACGGTGTTGTCGTCATTTTGCGCTGATTGCTCACGTACACGTTCAATACCACAAAATTTAATATGCTTGCCTTCAAGTGCTTGTTCTATTTGTTCTCTGAAGGTGGTGTCGGTATCGCTTGATTTAAGCTTTACACGTAAATAAGGCGCTATTCTATTTTGTGCAGTGTCGAGCGCTTTAATTTGCTCGCATAGTTCGCTTAATGGCACACACTCCCCTTTTGGTAAAACAATTACATCGGCAGAGCGCGGAATGTAAAGGGGGTTTACAGTTGTACTAATATGTTGTTTTTCATCAATAATAAACTCAACAACATTTACTTGGTGCGTGTAGTTACGTTCTGAAAACGACATAGGGATAGGTGTGCCGCTGTAGCGAATAATATCGCTTTTAGCGACTTGTTGCGCTTTGTGTAAGTGCCCAAGGGCAACATAGTTGGCTTGTTTACCAAATACATTGGCTGAAATAGACTCCTCACCACCTATTACTAAGTTACGCTCAGAATCACTTGAGATATCCCCGCCTTTTGCGTGTAAATGCCCCATAACTATTAATGGTGAGTTTTGCTCGTTTATATTAGTAGCTTGTTCTAGTGCAAGCTCGTAAGCTTTTGCAACGCCTTGAACATAACTAGGGCCGCTTTCGGTTTGGCTAAGTAAACTTACATCGCTTGCACGTAAAAATGGCATAGCGACGATTACAGCGCGTTTACCATTGGTATTTATGGTAATAACAGTTTCATCGGGTGTTGCGACATCAAAGCGCCCTACTACGTGCGTATCAAATTGCGCTAGTAATGGCTGAGCTGCCAAAATACGATTTGCAGAGTCGTGGTTACCCGCAATAATTACTACGTGTAATTGTGGGGATGCCTTTTTGGCGTCTTTAATAAATTGGTAAAGCTGATTTTCGGCGCTAGCACTTGGAGTCGCGGTATGATAAATATCGCCAGCAACTAAAAGTAAGTCTATTTGTTGTTCAACAAGAGTGGCTAATAACCATGTAAAAAAGGCTTGATGCTCAACACGGCGGTCGTGTTCGTAGAATTGTTGGCCAAGGTGCCAATCTGAGGTGTGGAGGACTTTCATGTCGCGCTCTTAATTAAACCGTAAGAGCGCCAATATACCCAAGGCAGTTAAAGATGCAAGCCCAAGCCGTGTATTACCTTAGGTTAAACTGTACCAAGCTGAAAAAACAACCGGTAATGCTAAAAGTGCCATTAATAATGGAATTTTTAACGTTTTAGTTTGTTTTGCGTGTAGCGCCTTTAATGCATTAGTTTCGTTGCACGCTGCTACTTTATCGATATAAAAATAACCCGAATCGAGATACTGCTTACAGTTATTCTCACTTGCTGGAATCGCAATTAGTTCTTGTTGTTTTTTTAGGATGTAAAAATCCATAAGCCCACCGCATTTCTTGCTAGTAATCGATATTAATTTGAGGATAAATGTGACGAATTTATTTGCCTCAAATAAAAAGGTTGGCGATTTTAAATATAAACTGCACTAAAGATCAACCTAAAATTGCACTATTTATCATTTATCGTAAAAATAGCGAACATTAAGGAAGTTCGGCAATATTTGAGCCAATAATTCAGCTGTTTTCACTGTATTTTTGTTCAGTAGAGTGGGCTTTTAGCTCATTTTACTTGTTGGAAATTTGAGACACTTATACATAGGATTATTGGTTTACCTGATAATGTTAAAGCAATACTTTTTTAGCAACGTAGGTAAAATTAATGTGCTTTTACCAAGCTCTAAAACTTGTATTTAACAGCTCAAAACCATTATTAAAACCCACTTTTGTAAAGCCCCTTTACAGTTTTTATTTATTCGTATTTTGTTACAAAATAATTGTACTTTTCAATCTAATAAACTAAGTGAACATCACCCTAAAAATACGGTACTTGGTCGCTAATTTATTGAAGCTAACTGGTATATTTGTCAAAGTATGCTCACAAAATTATATTAGGACTAACAATGAAAAAAATAGGTCTTACGCTAAGTGCTTTTGTATTGCCTTTGGCAATATCTAGTGCAGCTATTGCGTCTTCAGTTGAGCAAACAAAAGGTTCTTTTGTTGATAAATTTCGTCAATTAGACGAAGCGCTTCCTACACCCAACGTTTATCGTAGTGCCGCTGGCGAACCAGGTGAAAGATACTGGCAGCAACGTGTAAACTACGATATTGATGTAAAGCTAGATGAAAAAAAGCACCGTATTACCGGTAGCCAAAGCATTGAATATAAAAATAACTCTCCGCATACACTTAAATATTTATGGTTACAGTTAGATCAAAATATTTTTAAAAGCGATTCAATTGCCGAAACAACTAAAACGTTTAAAAGCACTTTAGAAAGCCTACCAGCTCAAAAGCCTGCTAAATTAAGTTTAGGTGACTTACGCCGTCAGCAATTTATGAGCGACAACGAACTGGGTTATACTATCAGTGGCGTAAAAGATGACGATGGTAAAGAGCTACGCGTAACTGTAGTTGATACTTTAATGCGCATTGATTTAAACGAGCCATTAAAACCAGGTAAAGAAGTAGAATTTAGCATGAACTTTGCCTTCAACATTGTTGAAGAAGATGCTGTAGGTGCACGTTCTGGTTACGAGCACTTTGAAGAAGATGGCAACGACATATTCTTAATTGCTCAGTGGTTCCCTCGCTTAGCGGCTTATACCGATTACGAGGCATGGACAAACAAGCCATTTTTAGGCTCTGGTGAGTTTACGCTTGAGTTTGGTGATTACGATGTTGAGATTACTGTTCCTGCGGATCACATTGTATCGGCAACAGGTAAGCTTGATAACGCGAGTAAAGTACTTACAAGTACTCAGCGCAAACGTTTAAAGCAAGCTGAAACATCTAAGCGTCCTGTGTTTATTGTTAACGCAGAAGAAGCGCTAGAAAACGAAAAAGAAGGCACCGACAAAACTAAAACGTGGCACTTTAAAGCACAGAATGTTCGTGACTTTGCTTGGGCGTCGTCTCGTAAGTTTATGTGGGATGCAAAAGGTTATCAACAAGGTGGTGACGTTCAGCCTTTAGTTATGGCAATGTCGTTCTTCCCTAAAGAAGGTGGTGACTTATGGAAAAAGTACTCAACTGAAGCGGTAGTACACACAATGGAAGTGTACTCTAAGTATTCTTTTGATTACCCGTACCCAACTGCACAGTCGGTTAACGGCCCAGTTGGTGGTATGGAATACCCAATGATCACCTTTAACGGTCCGCGTACTAAGTTACAAGATGACGGTACTCGTACGTATTCTCAGGCTGAAAAGCGCTTTTTACTTGGCGTAGTTATTCATGAAGTGGGTCATATTTACTTTCCGATGATTGTGAACTCAGATGAGCGCCAATGGACGTGGATGGATGAAGGCTTAAACAGCTTTTTAGATGGTGTTGCTGGTCGTGAATGGGATCCTACTATTCCTTGGGGTGTTGAGCCTCGCGATATAGTGAGCTACATGAAGTCAGAAGTCCAAGTACCAATTATGACTCAGTCAGACAGCGTATTACGTTTAGGCCCTAATGCTTATACTAAACCTGCCGCAGCCCTTAATATTTTACGTGAAGTAATTTTAGGCCGTGACTTATTCGACTTTGCATTTAAAGAGTATGCTCAGCGCTGGAAATACAAGCGCCCTACTCCAGCTGATTTTTTCCGTACAATGGAAGAAGCCTCTGGTGTTGATTTAGATTGGTTTTGGCGTGGCTGGTTTTACACCACAGACCATGTTGATATCTCTTTAGATAAAGTGTATCAACTACGTTTAGACACTAAAAACCCTGATATTGATTACAGCCGTTTACGTGATATTGAAGCAGACAAGCCTACGTCATTATTTGTTGAGCGTAACCGCGCCGAAGGTAAAAAAACATGGGTTGAGCAAAACCCTGATGTTACCGATTTTTATGACGAAAACGACCGCTTTACTGTAACCAATAAAGAACGTAACTCGTACAATAAGTTTTTAAAAGGCTTAGAGCCGTGGGAGCGTAAAACGCTTGAACGTGCTTTAGAAGAAGATAAAAACTACTACGTTATGGAATTTTCAAACCTTGGTGGTTTGGTAATGCCTATATTACTTGAGCTAACATATGAAGATGGCACGACTGAAGAGCGTTATATTCCTGCTGAAATTTGGCGTCGTAATTATAAAAATGTTCAAAAGCTAATTGTTACCGATAAAAACAAACCGCTTGTATCAGTTACTGTAGATCCTAATTGGGAAACTGCGGATGTAGATATTGAAAATAATAACTACCCTCGTCGCATTATTCCTTCACGTATTGAAGTGTTTAAAAAGGAAAAGAGTAAAGCTAAAGTAAGTCGCGATATCATGCAAGATATTAAAACTGAGCTTAAAACTGATGAGAAGAAAGACGAAAAAGATAACGGTGAGGAGCCGCAATAATGCGCTTTTTGCTTATTATTGTTTGCCTTTTAGTTGCTGCGCCGAGTATGGCGCATCAACTAAAATCGTCAGTTACAACCGTGCTTTTTAATAAACGAACGCATAATGTTGAGTTAATGCACCGCTTTTATTTACATGATACCGAACATGCCGTAGGAACATTATTTGAAGGCAAAATCGATATTATTAGCAATAAAGCCGATCAGCAACGTTTTGCTAAATATGTTGAATCGCATGTTGCTCTACAAACATTAAGTGGTGAACCTTTACCACTTAACTTTGTGGGAGCACAAGTTGATGGTAAGTTTTTTTGGGTTTACCAAGAAGCACCAATTCCTGAAAACATTGAAGGAATTAAAATGAGCAATGGCGCGCTTCGTGATTTATGGCCATCTCAGGTAAATATGGTAAACGTTGAGGGCAAAGGTAAGATTAAAACTTTAAACTTTGCACAAGATGATACTTGGCTCGAAGCCCGCTTTGAGCAAAATTAACAGTTAAAACTTCCCCAACCAACGCGCACTGCAGTTAATGTGCGCGTTTTCTTCATACGTTTAAACTGCGTTCATTTTTGATCTGGTATATGTAAATTTACGTAAAAATTGGTAGTTCAATTTGTATATTTACCATTTTTTGCGCATGCTACAACTACCAATTATATTTACTGTATTATCAATAGATTGATAGCAGTGCAAATAAATAATTTAAATATAGTTAGTTTCATTTATCCCTTTAGCTATAACTGGCTTGGGCATAAGCAGTAGAGAATTTTATGTTTAAATTTTATTTAGTAATAACTAAATTCAGGGAATGATATGACTACTCAGGTTGAGGCTATTTTTGGAGTGATTTTTGATTTAGATGGAACATTGGTTTCATCAGAATTAGATTTTGCATTAATAAAGGCCCAAATAGGTTGCCCTTGCGAGCAAGACTTACTTGATTACATTGCTCAGTTGCCCTCACCGTATATGCGTGAAGAGGCAATGAATATAGTTCACCAACACGAATTAATAGATGCACAACATGCCAGTATATTACCTGGTGTGAGTGAAGCTATTCATGCTTTAAAGTCTAAAAATATTCCGATGGCGATTGTTACTCGCAATTTTGATAAAGCAGCGGCAATGAAATTACAAAATAATCCACTCCCTATCAGCACAGTTTTAACGCGAAGCGATGCCCCAGCAAAGCCAGATCCCAGCGCTTTAAATGCCATTGCTACACTTTGGAACATTAACGCCAGAAATTTACTTTATGTAGGCGATTACCTTTACGACATTCAAGCTGCGCACAATGCAAATATGCGCGCGTGTTTATACGCTCCAGAGTCAACGCCTGCTTATGCCGATCAGGCAGATTACGTTTTACATGACTTTGCTGACTTAGTGACATTAGTTGAGAGTTATTCTGAAAAAATAGAGTTATGTTAAATAGCATGCCATTTGATTTATTCTGAAATGAGTATGTAGTTATAAAAGTTTTTATTAATCAAGTTTTGCCCATTGCGGAGCTAGCCCAATACGTTTTGAATTGGTAAAATACCGCAAAACGTAACGTATTCATTAGGGGCACAAAATGGGCAGAGCATTTGTAGTTCGTCAAAGTTCTATGATCAAAACAGCCAATGCAAAAACAAAAGTAAACTCAAAGTACGGCAAAGAGATTTACGTTGCAGCAAAAAGTGGTGATCCCGATCCCGAAGTAAACCAAACACTTCGCCGTCTAATCGAAAAAGCTAAAAAAGACCAAGTTCCCGCACACGTTATTGAAAAAGCAATTGAAAAAGCAGCCGGTGGCGCAGGAGAAGATTACTCTGTTGCCCGTTATGAAGGCTATGGCCCTGGTAACTGCATGGTTATTGTTGACTGTTTAACTGACAATCCGAACCGTACTATCAAAGATGTACGTTTACCATTTACTAAAACAGACTCAAAAATTGGTACTCCTGGCTGTGTAGCGCATATGTTTGATCATTATGCGGTACTTGGCTTTGCAGGCGATGACGATGAAGTCGTATTAGAAGCATTAATGATGGCTGATGTTGATGTAAGCGATGTTGAAGCCGAGGACGGTAAAATATCGGTATTTGCACCGCCAACAGAATACTTTAAAGCTAAAACTGCCCTTGAAGACGCATTTGAAGGCATTAACTTTGAAGTAGATGAAATTACGTTTATTCCTCAAGTTAATATTGAAATTGAAGACGAAGAAGTTATTGCTAACTTTGATAAGTTTATAAATATGCTTGAAGATTGTGACGATGTACAAAATATTTATCACAATGCCATTGTAAAAAATTAAACGTAAACGGTTAAAAGCTTTAAAAGCGTGTTTTGTGTATGCAAAACACGCTTTTTTACGTTTGAATAAATGTTAGATATTCATGTGTATTATCTATATACATTTAAAATGCCTTAAAAGTGCTGTTATTCTAATTTTAGGCGATAAAAAACCAGCTTTTAAGCTGGTTTAGTACTTAATTTTAACTTTGATTAAGCAGTTAAAGCGTATTCGACTTTTGTGCTTTATATTTTATACGGTAGCTATGTAGTAGTGGTTCAGTGTAACCACTAGGTTGCGTTACGCCCTCTAAAACTAATGCCGTAGCGGCTTGATAGGCAATGCTGTTATTAAGGGTTTCTTCGCTTGTTGCCATAGGTGTATACGCAGTGTCATGCTCGTTTTGTCCATCAACCACTTTGGCCATTTTAGCCATTGTTGATTTTATTTGCGCTTGTGAGCACACGCCATTTAGCAACCAATTAGCCATATGCTGGCTTGAAATACGCAGTGTGGCTCTGTCTTCCATTAAACCTATATGGTTAATGTCAGGTACTTTTGAGCAGCCTACGCCTTGATCAATCCAACGTACAACGTAACCTAAAATACCTTGTGCGTTATTTTCTAGCTCACTTTGAATATCTTCTTTTGAAAGCGTTTTAGGGTCTGCCATTAGCGGCGGTGTAAGCAGGTCATTAAGACTCGCAATAGTACGTTTAGCTATACTTTGCTGCTCATTAAATACGTTTATATCGTGATAATGCATTGCATGCAGGATAGCGGCTGTAGGGGAGGGCACCCATGCAGTATTAGCGCCTGATTTAGGGTGAGCTTGTTTTTGCTCCATCATTAATGCCATTTTATCTGGCATTGGCCACATGCCTTTACCTATTTGTGCTTTATGACTTAAGCCACAAGCAAGGCCAATATCGACGTTGCGATCCTCATAAGCTTGTATCCATGGTTGCTGCTTAATCTGTGCTTTTGGAAGCACAACGCCCGCTTGCATAGAGGTATGAATTTCATCGCCGGTACGGTCTAAAAATCCAGTATTTATAAATACAACACGCTCTTTGGCTGCACAAATACAGGCTTTTAGGTTTACAGAAGTGCGGCGTTCTTCATCCATAATACCCATTTTAAGCGTGTTTTTAGGTAAGCTTAGCGCTTCCTCTACTAAGCTAAATAAAGTGTTAGTAAATGCCACCTCTTCTGGGCCATGCATTTTGGGTTTTACTATATTAATACTTTGCGCGCTTGAATTTTTGATACCTGTTTTTTTATTTAGGTCGTGCAGGGCAGCAGTGGCTGTAAACATCGCATCCATAATGCCTTCAAACACCGGTTGATTAAACACATCGGTAATAGCAGGGTTCGTCATTAAATGGCCAACGTTTCTTACAAACATCATGCTACGGCCTTTTAAAGTAACGGTGCCGCCATCAAGTGCGGTGTATGTTTTATCACTTTGCAGGGTACGCTCAACAGTTTTATCGCCTTTTTTAAACGATTCAACTAAGTTACCTTGCATCAACCCAAGCCAATTTTTATAAACTTGTACTTTATCTTCTGCATCTACCGCAGCTACTGAATCTTCACAATCCATAATGGTGGTAAGAGCGGCCTCTAGCACTACATCTTTTAAACCAGCCTTATCAGCTTGGCCAATAATGTGGTGGTGATCGATATGTAGCTCTATGTGTAAGTCATTGTTTTTTAATAACACTACAGTTGGGTTTTGTGCTTCTCCTTGATAGCCAATAAGCTGAGATGGGTTAGCTAATGTGGTTTGAGAGCTGTCACGCAAGGTAATTAAAAGTGCGCCATCTACTACTGAGTAATTCGTGCTTTCTATATGCGAGCCATTGGTCAGCGGCAATGCTTTATCTAAAAACTGGCGAGCGTAGGCCATTACCTTAAAACCACGAACAGGGTTGTAGGTATTGCCTTTTTCAGCCCCGTCATCTTCGCTTAACACATCAGTACCATATAAAGCGTCGTATAACGAGCCCCAGCGTGCGTTAGCGGCATTAAGTGCAAAGCGTGCATTACTTACAGGCACAACTAACTGAGGGCCTGCTGTAAGGGCCACTTCGGGCTCTACATTTTGGGTTTCAATTTCGAAGTTGGCAGGCTCTTTTACTAAGTAACCAATATCTTGCAAAAAGGCCTGGTATTTAGCGCTATCCCAGGTTTTATTAGCAAGATGGTAGTCGTCTATTTGCTGTTGAAGCAGCTCTCGCTTTTCAAGCAGTGCCTTATTAATAGGGGTAAGTGTTTGAACGATATGTGCAAAACTTTGCCAAAATTGTGACTCACTTAAGTGAGTGCCTGGTAGCAATTGATTTTTAACGAAATCAGCGAGTTGTGTATCTACGCTGAGTCCTGAATGTGTGAGAGTGTGGGACATAGTTGCCTTCCTTTAAACGGTCGCGATGTTGTTGTGTGCTTGTGCGTAAGGCAACAATAACTCAAAAAGGCAATGTTGAGTGCTTTTTAGCTATTCACAAAATGTATATCCACAATAACAACTATAAATTTACTAAATCTAGAAAAGGAGCCTAATGTTGAATTAAGCGCTACGGAACACACTCCTAGCCACTCTCACAACATTAAAATAATTTACACACTCGTTCGAAGGATTTTATTATGACAACATATCAACGCGAAACAGACACACTCTCTACTCTTTGCCAAACACAAGGCAGCGCATGGAAAGCTATTAACCCTGAATACGCAAGCCGTATGCGTTTACAAAACCGTTTTCGTACAGGGATTGAAATTGCGCAATACACAGCAGACGTAATGCGTGAAGATATGGCTGCATATGACGCCGACACAAGCCAGTACACGCAATCTTTAGGCTGTTGGCATGGCTTTACTGCCCAACAAATGATGATGGCTATTAAGCGCCATCAAAAAACAACTAAACGCAGCTATGTATACTTAAGTGGCTGGATGGTTGCAGCGCTTCGCTCTGCATTTGGTCCGCTGCCAGATCAAAGCATGCATGAAAAAACATCGGTACCTGCGCTAATTGAAGAAATTTACACGTTTTTAAAGCAAGCTGATGCACGTGAACTAGATCACTTGTTTAACGACCTAGATGAAGCAAAAGCGAACGGCGGCGATGTTCAAGCTGTTATTGATAAAATAGACAACTTTGAAACCCATGTTGTGCCAATTATTGCTGATATTGATGCCGGTTTTGGTAACGAAGAAGCAACTTACTTACTGGCTAAAAAAATGATTGAAGCCGGTGCATGTGCCATTCAAATAGAAAACCAAGTATCTGACGCTAAACAATGTGGTCACCAAGCGGGTAAAGTGACCGTTCCACACGAAGATTTTTTAGCAAAAATTAACGCAGTACGTTACGCCTTTTTAGAGCTAGGTATTGATAACGGTATTATTGTGGCACGTACAGATTCATTGGGTGCCAGCCTTACGCAAAAGGTACCTGTTTCGCAAACACCAGGAGACTTAGCAAGCCAATACAATGCATTTTTAGAAACCACGCCCATTAACGGTGTTGATGACTTAAATGAAGGCGACACGGCAATGAAAATTAATGGCCAGTTATGTAAACCAACTCGCCTAGATAACGGTTTATACCAGTTCCGCGAAGGCACTGAAAAAGACCGCGTAGTATTAGACTGTATTACTAGCTTGCAGTCGGGCGCTGATTTACTGTGGATTGAAACAGAAAAACCACATGTTAAACAAATTGCAGAACTGGTGAATCGTGTAAAAGAACACGTGCCAAATGCAAAACTGGTATACAACAACTCGCCTTCGTTTAACTGGACGCTTAAGTTTCGTGAGCAAGTATATCAGGAGTGGGAAGAAGCAGGCCGTGACCTTAGTGCTTACCCAAGCCTTGGCGATAATAAAGGCCTTATGGCACCAGAAATGGATGCAACAGAGCTTGCACAAGCAGCCGATTTACTAGTGCAAAACTTCCAGCGCGATGGCGCACGTGAAGCAGGTATTTTCCATCACTTAATTACTCTGCCTACGTACCATACAGCTGCGCTAAGCACTGATATTTTATCAGAAGGTTACTTTGGCGATATGGGTATGCTGGCTTATGTACGTGATGTACAACGCCAAGAAATTCGCCGTGAGCAAGCTTCTGTTAAGCACCAAGACCTAGCAGGGTCTAACATGGGCGATACACACAAAGAATACTTCTCTGGTGATAACGCGCTAAAAGCCGGTGGTGAAGATAACACCATGAACCAGTTTTAATTCCTAACTAGATAGTGTTACTCAAGGGCCAATAGGCCCTTTTTTATTGCTTTAAACAAAGTTAAAACATTGAAGCACAATTACAGATCAGACTTTAACTAGGGCGTGTTTATCTTTGTGGATTGAAATTTGTTCAAACTAGGGGCGATTAAATCGCGGCGCGAGGTTTGTAACCTAGTGGGCTAAGTAAAAACCGAGCAACAAAGAGTTTATCGTCCCTAGAAAGAACCCAAAGGGCAGCGCATGTTTGGTATTTATGCTACGTTATCGCCTATTCATGGGGAATAACCACACTACATAAGCTCCGCCTTGCCTAAAAACCAAACATACTGCTGCAAATTAACCCACCAAAGTTCAACACGCCCTTGCCAAATCATGTTGGATCACTATTTAACTACCTGAGTGAATTTACAGATCAGAGTTTAACTAACCTTTCATAAAACGGCATATTTGGGGTGATTTTGCTGTAAAAAGCGTTTACAACAACTTTAAAAGGCAGGTAAGTGACTGATTTTTGCTTTAATAGACAAACTTAGCGAATTTATAAACCGATTTTTTACTAACTTCTCCGTGCGATAAAACAAAATTTTACTAACTTAGAGGCTATAAACAGTGACTCAAACCGATTTTTTACCAACTCAAGTTACAAAAAATGCTATAAACCGAAATTTTACTAACTGAAGTTTTAGCTAAGTCCGATATTTAACTGTCACAGAAGTGTAAAGGGGGTTTACAGTTTGAATACTACGGCGATAAATATAAAAGCCACTTATTTAAAGTGGCTTTTATTTGAGCAATAAATGTTATACTAATTTTAGGTTATTTAGTGTGTTTATCAAACCACCATTGAATATAAGCAACTTTGGTCATTAAGTTTGATGGGCGAGCTGTAATACCATGTGAAGCATTAGGAATTCGCACCATTGCAGTATCAACACCTTGTAGTTTTAATGCTTGATAAAACTGTTCAGTTTCTGAAATTGGTGTACGGTAGTCAGATTCACCAGTGAGCAACATAGTAGGAGTTTTAACGTTTCCAACATATCTGATAGGCGAGCGTTTCATGTAATGCTCAATGTGATCCCATGGTTTTCCTGGAAACCAGTAATCAGCAAAAAACGGGTAAAAATCGGCAGTTAGTACAAAACTGATCCAATTAATAACCGGTTTGGCAACTACAGCCGCAGCAAAGCGATCGGTATGACCCACAATCCAAGCTGTTAATACACCGCCACCAGAGCCACCGGTTACAAACAATTTAGACTCGTCGATAAAGCCTTTCCCTATTAGCGCATCAACGCCCGTCATTAAGTCGTCAAAATCGTTACTTGGGTAATTATGATGAATAGTTTGTGCAAACTCTTTACCGTATGAATCACTACCACGTGGGTTCATGTATAAAACGACATTACCTTTGGCTGCAAACAGTTGAATTTCGGCGCTAAAATGCGGCCCATAATTAGCGACAGGGCCGCCGTGTATTTCTAGTATTAACGGATACTTTTTGCTGCTGTCAAAACCTGGCGGATAGGCAATCCATCCTTGAACAGGGAGTTCATCGTAGCTTGATTTAACCCAAATTTCTTCCACTTTAGCCAAAGCTTTATCACCTAGAGCATCAGCATTAAGGGTAGTTAAACGCTGCGCTTTACCGCGTTTAATTGTTGCTATATCAGCAGGGCGCTGAGTATCTGCAAGGGTAAAGGCTATTTCGCCATCTTCGCTTACATCAAAGTCGCCACCAGAATAAGGGCGACCAAATGCAACGCTGCCAATTTGGGTTGTTATTATTTTACGCTTGCCACTGCGTGGTTGATACGCAAGGGCAGTTTGGCCTTTATCTGCATAGCTAAAGTATATGCCTTTGGAGTTTGCACTCCACTTTATTTGACCTACGCTGCGGTCAAAATTCGGCGTTAAGCTAACTGTGTTACCTGTTTTTAAATCACGAATATAAAGCTGAGCGTTTTCGTAGTTAGTGCGTTTATCATCGTAACCTGTGTACGCTAAGTAACGACCATCGGGAGAGATTTTAGGCTGCTCGTCAGGACCATTTCTATCGGTAATTTCTGTTATATTTTGCGAAGCTAAATCGAGTTTATAAATTTCACTGTTTGTGGGTTTTAGTTGGTTGTTTGTGTGCCTGTTTGCAGAAAAATAAAGCGACTTACCATCGTTGCTAAAACTTACATCGCCCGCGTTATCAAACTCATCATGAGTGAGTTGTTTGGCATTACCACCGTTAGCATCTATGGAAAATAATTGGCTAAAGCCCTTTTGTGTGTAACCGCCACCATCTGAACGGTAGTAAACATCATCAATAAATTTAGCAGGCTCTGCCCACGTTGCACCTTTTGGTTTACCTGGTAAGCTCACTGGTGCTGAATTAGCGCTTGGAACAAACATGCTAAATATTAATTGGTTGGAATCAGGGCTCCATGTAATCGAACGAGGACTACTTGTTAAGTTACTTATTTTTGCCATAGCACCTGTTTTAAGCCATTTAATATATATTTGGCTGCTGCCATCGCGGGTTGATATAAACGCAAGGCGTTGGCCATCAGGAGAGAGTACTGGCGAGTAATCCATGTGCACGCCAGAGGTTAATGGCTGCATTTGTTTGGTTTTGTAATCAACAGACCAAATATTCCCCACTTTACGATCTGTTTTTATATCCATGCGATTACGCACAAAATAAACAGTTTTACCGTCTTCGGTTATATCTATTTGATTGGCATATTCTAAATTAAATACATCTTGCAGTTGTAGTGTATTTTTTTCAGCGTAGGCTAAATTGCTACAGCCTAAAACGAGGCTAAGTGTTAAAAACTTTTTCATTTTTATCCCTGTTGTTACTTTTTTAATTTTCTAAGTAGTTATATGTTAGGGATTATTAAATTAACAGTAGGATGCGATGAAGCTCTTATTTAACTCTATGAGTTAAAGCTGTAAAGGGGCTTTACAGCTTATAATTTAAGGTTGTGTGGAAAGCCTAATTGGCTGAGTTACACAGGGCTTTTATATCTTTTATAAGTGATATGCCATCAGCGTTGTCGCCATGTACACATAAGCTATGGGCGTTGAGCGTTAGTTTTTTTCCTGTTCGTGTTGTTACACTACCATCGGATAAAAGCTGAGTTACTTGCTCTAGTAATGCGGCTTTGTTGTGAACGCTGCCCTCAAGTGTTCGCGACACTAAATGCCCATCGTCGGTGTACTGCCTATCTGCAAAGGCCTCTAGTATTAACTCAACTCCTAAACTTTTAGCTATTTGAATGTGCTTATTGGCATTTTTAGTCGCTAAAACCATTAGTTTTAAATCTGTTGGGTAGCTGGCAATTGCATTTATAACGGTTTGTAATATTTGATCATTTGCCATCATGTCGTTATAAAGTGCGCCATGCGGTTTTACATAGCTAAGTGTCAAACCTTGCACTTTTGCCATGCCCTCAATAGCGGCTATTTGATAATGCAGGCAATTTGTAAGCTCTTTTTCACTAAGTACTATTGAGCGCCTACCAAAGCCTTGCTTATCTGGGTAGCTTGGGTGAGCACCAATTAGTACGTTATTTTGCTTGGCAAGTATAAGAGTGTTTGCCATTACGTCGGCATCACCTGCATGGAACCCACACGCAATATTAGCCATATCAATATGTGGCATAACGTCATCGTCTAGTCCCATTTTCCATGCGCCAAAGCTTTCACCTAAATCACAATTGAGCTTCATATTAGTGCGCCTTTTGCGGTTTTATTGTGACAGGTAATACGCCGTTAGCCGGTGCTTCTCCTAGTAACACTTTTGCAAGTGCGGTAAAAGCAGGACCAGATACAATATCGTTTTTATCTACATCAATATTATATGCATACGATGCAAGTACGGCATTTGCATAATTGCCAAATTTAGCAATGTCGTAAGGGGCTCTTAGGCTTATAAAAACAGTGCTTTTGTTTTTCTCTTTTGCCATATTTAATAATGACTCAAGTGCTTTTGGTTGCTCTGCATTATTAAGTGCAAAATTAGGGTCGTCTTTTAAATCATCCATACCGCCAATTTCTACCGCACTTTGATTAGGTGTTGCATTGCCGGCTATAACTACATCAGCAGCGTGTATTTGTGCTTTTGCGAGTGCAGGGTCGAACCCTTGTAAGCTACTACAGCTATAAGTGAATTTTTGCTGGCTGATAGCTTCAATTGCTTGCTGCATTGCCATACATTTACGCGTGTCGGGCATAATAATATGAACATTACTTCCTGCTTTTAAATTAAGTGGCAAAGTACTGTTATTATTTTTAACCTGCGTTATTGCCTCTACAGCAAGCTGCGCTTCTATTTCACGATGTGTTGCACTGCCAATTGTTTGCTTTGCATTTATGAGCGCGGTAATAGGGTCAAAATTAGTGCTTAATCTAAATTTATTTTTAAGTGTAATTATACGCTGTGCCGATTGTGCTATTTCTTGCTCATCAAGTTGGTTTGATTTAACCGCTGCAATAAGCTCTTTAATAAGATCATCGAGTTTATTTAAATCATCTGGTGTTCTAATTTCAATAGGCATTAGGGCAATGTCAGCTCCAGCGGCAAATGTATTTATTACCGCTTGAGTTGGTGTGAAGAAGTTACTAATACCAGCCATATCAAGCGCATCAGTTACTACAACTCCTTGGTAATTAAGCTCGCCACGTAAAATATCAGTAATGATTGCGCGCGACATTGTTGCTGGTTTTACCATAGTTTTGCCATTAACACTTATAAACGTTGTGCTATCAAGCGCTGGGTATTGAATATGCGCCGTCATTATCATACCTGGGTTTTGCTTGGCGATAATGTGTTTAAACGGTGCTAGGTCTTGCTCGTAAATAACTTCTTTTGCATGGTTTACTTTAGGCAAGCCTGTATGGCTATCTACGTTTGTATCGCCGTGACCCGGAAAGTGCTTTAACGAGGTAATCACGCCATTGCTTTCAAATCCTGCAACCTGTGCGGCGCCCAATTTACTCACTAATGCTGGGTTTTCACCAAACGAACGAACGTTAATAACAGGGTTATCGGGGTTCATGTTTACATCAACCGTGGGCGCGTAGTTTACATTTATACCCAGCGAATTTAGCTCTTTAGCTATTACTGTTGCTGTTTTTGTCGCAAAGCTTGTACCGTGTTTTTTGTAGGTTGCGCCAATCGACATATTACCGGTAAATGAGGTGACAACATCGCGTGGTAAACGCGCTACACGTCCGCCTTCTTGATCTATTGATATAAATAGCGGCAGCTTACTACTGGATTTACTTGCAGCTGTTTGCAATTGGCTATTAAGCGCAATTGTTTGCTCTATCGATTGAGTGTTTTCAGAAAATAAAATTACCCCACCAATATCGTATTTTGCAATAGCGGTAGCGAGTTCATTAGGTAACTCGGTCATTGGAGTTCGGCATTTATTACTAACTCCTTGCTGGCAGAAGTAACGAAAGTCGAGTATTAGCTTTTGCCCAAGTTGTTGTTCAAGAGAAAGCACGGGTTTAGCAAGCGAGGATTGTAATGGCATTAAGCACCCAGATAAAAAAACGATAGACGATACAATACACTTATTTAGCAAAACACACTCCAAAGCTAAAAAGTAGATAAGTGTAAGCAGCTTAACTACTTTTTGAGGTAACTGCAAAAGAAGGATTTTTTGCAGAGGAACCAATAACGTATTGTAAAATTTAAAGAAAATTCATAATCTTGCAACTAGCGAAAAGTTATATTTAGTTATATTTTTTGTGGCTTTGTTAATATTAGATAATAAATTTTCAAGAGGGTATAATTGCGGGCTTTATATACAATTATAGGTTCGGGTACTGAATACCTGTACTTAGGATGGCATACGTTTGCGAAAAAAAATTATTAACGGCCTTAAATCTTCGATTTCTTATTTTGCTTTTAGCGATTACGGCTTCTATTAGTACTTTAGTAAGTAGCTTTTATTCTACCTACCAAGTACAAAAAGAGCAGTTAACAGCTTACACGCTAAAAAGTAACTATGCTTATGCCAATAAACTGGCATCCGCAACAGATAATTTTTTAGAATCCGCAATGCAACAACTGGCCTATTCAGCTAAAAAAATAGAGCAAAGAGTTGATGATGAAGATTTATTAAACCAAGAAGCGACCCGCTTACACTTACAAACGAATAGCTTTAACTCGGTTGTAATTAATAAGCATAGTGTTGTTGTCGCAACCTCTCCTAAATTTCCGTAACTTATTGGTGAATCAATCCACTCACCTGGCGCTGTACAAGCGCTACAAGAAAAAAGACCATTAATCAGCGCGCCTTATATGTCGGCTGCTGGGAACTTTATTGTTTTTATTTCTCATCCTTTGTTTGATAAAAGTGGAGATTACCTTGGTTATATTGGTGGCTCTCTTTATCTAAAGGAGCGTAATATTTTAAATAGCTTATTAGAGCAGCATTATTATGAGGGTGGAACATATATTTATGTGGTCGACGCCAGTAGGCGAATTCTCTATCACCCAGATCAGGCACTAATAGGGACAGTCGTCACAAATAATTCCATCACTAATAATATGATTACAGGCCAAAGCGGTACTTCTATTGTTAAAAATAGCCAAGAGATAGAAATGCTAGCAGGCTTTTCCTCCGTGCCTAAAGCAAAATGGGTAATTGTCGCTCAGCGCCCTGTAAGAGCAACGCTTTCGTCACTTGATTTACTCATAACTGAAGTAATAAAACGTACATTACCGATGGCTGTTATTACGTTTCTTTTAATAGGTTTTTTTGCTCACTTAATTTCTAGACCTTTAAAACAACTAGCAGACAAAGCAAATACACTTGACGATCCAACAAGTATTGAAGAGCTAAAAAGTGTTAAATCTTGGTACTTTGAAAGCCAAAGACTAAAAATTGCAATGCTCAATGGAGTTAATACTTTGCAAATGCAGATAGGTCAGCTTCGTCATGATGCGCAAACAGATCCCCTAACTGATACTCATAACCGTAGGAGTTTAAACGGTTTATTAAACCAATTGATGTTTAAGCAAACTCCATTTGCTATTTTAGAGATAGACATCGATTTCTTTAAGCGAGTTAACGATACCTTTGGCCATGATAAAGGAGATGAAGCTCTTAAATCGCTTACTGATATTATCAAAAAATTATCTCGAAAAGACGATATCGTAGCACGTATAGGTGGTGAAGAATTTGTACTTGTCTTGCCTAATGAAAACAGCCAAAGTGCGCTCAAAATAGCAGAGCGACTACGTAAAACTGTTGAGTCTACAAATATGGAAACTATCGGCTTTATAACAATTTCAATTGGGATTGCAACTTGGCCTGAGCACAGTAACGACATAGACCAAGTTTACAAATGTGCTGACAAAGCACTTTACCATGCAAAAGAACATGGCCGTAATCAGTGCATTGTTGCTGATTAAAAGTGTGTTTCGATAGGTGAATAGTTAATTGCAATTTCTACATTGGTCACTGATTTATAGCTGTTTAAAGCACTAGACAATCCTGCAATATCAACACCTTTTTCAACAAGTAATGTGTAATTGTGAGCTGTTGACTTGATTAATTCATAATTATTTTTTAACTCATCAGGCACAGAATCGGTATTTAATGTAATGGTAAGAGTACCTGTTACTACACCTTTTTGTTTTAAGTTCTGATTATAAATAACGTCGCCTTTAAATAACTGCTCAGAGTTAAAGATAAGTTTATCACCCGATGAATTTATGCTTTTAGATGCATTTTTAATAACACCTTGACTACTTTCTTTTTTAGGGAAAATAGTGTCACTTTTCTGGTTCTTAGATGGTTCTTTTATAATGATTTCTGCTGTTTTAGGTTGTGCCTGAGAGTTGTTAACCTCTGTTTTTTCACTGTTATTACATGCAGATAGTAATAAAGCTGCGATTATTGGCACTGCACTTGTAAAAATTATTTTTTGCATTCGTTTACCTTTGTTTACTTTTCTTTAAATTTAAAGCTATTCAGCCTTATTCAAGCCTGTATATTAACAACTTAACTAGGCGTTTACATAAAACAATCAATTTAAAAACATTAAGTGTTAAACATAATAAATACAAACAGGTGGATACATGTCTCAATTTAAATTAACAACTATTGCCATGGTTGTAACATCTACATTAGCAGCAGGTGAGCTAACGGCCGCTGAACAAACTCGATTTTATGATGTAAGTGCAACAAATGCAGTTACTCAGGGTACTTCTTTAGCTGCTGTTCAGCAGAAAACCTTAGCCGAACGCGCCACTGTTTCGGGTCAAAAATCAATTTACGATGCACAAATGGGTAAAGCAACATTTTTATGGCAAGCAATAGGTCAGCGTAAGCCTGACATGGCTTTAATCGCAGCTGATAACCGTAATCAATATGCTGCTGACTTTTATATTGAAACTTTAACAGGTATTAGTAATCGTAAAGCAACAGCATCTTCTGCTGTTATGGTTGATTTATCAGAGCAAAAACGCGGTTCTATTAGTGCAAAATACAAACAACAAGTAAACGGTGTTGAAGTTTTTAACCGCGAATACAACTTGTTAATGGATAAAGAGTACAACTTAGTAGCAAGCTCGGGTTATTTTGCTGATACGTCGTCATCTAAAAATAAACTTGCTGCGTTAACTGGTTTTGTAAGCTCTGAGCAAAGCATAAGAAAAGCATTTAGTGAATTAGCAAATATTGATGTCTCACTTCGTAAAATTGGTAACGAAGGTGGATATGCAAAATATGAGGCTAAATCATTAGATGATTCTAAGATTGTTTTAGGTACACCACGTGCAAAAGAAGTGTTTTTTGAAGTTGCAGGCGAGCTTAAATCAGCTTACTACATTGAAGTAGAAGTAGCAGAAGTTGGCTCTTTAGAAAGTGACTACTTTAGCTACGTAGTAGATTCAAATAACAGCAAAGTATATTTTGCGAAAGATTTGAAATCTCATGCAGCTGACTTTAATTACCGTGTTTACGCAAACCAAGATGGCTACCCAATGGAAAGCCCGCACGGTGACGTAATTCCTGCAGATGGCCCAGGACAAGTAGACGAGACTGAGATTTTAGATGCGCCAATGGTATCTCTATCTTACTACAGCAAACTAAGCACAATGGACCCATGGTTAGCTGATGACGCAACAACAACATCAGGTAATAACGTATTTGCTTACGCAGATGTGGTTGCACCTCAAGACTTTAGTGAAGGTGACTTTACTGCTGAAACAACAGCAGACTTCACATTTGACTACCCTTATCAAGTAGATGAAGTCGCAAATAGCTACGCAAACCGTAAAGCGGCTATTGTTAACTTGTTTTACATGAATAACTTTTTACATGATTTTTTCTATGACCATGGCTTTGATGAAACGTCAAATGTAGCGCAGGTATCTAACTTTGGTCGTGGCGGCGTAGAAGGTGACCCGATTGAAGCACAGGCTCAAGATAACTCAGGTCGTAATAACGCAAATATGTCTACGCCAGCTGATGGTGCTAGTCCACGTATGCAAATGTACTTGTACAACAGTAAAGATGCCACTGTTGGTGTAGATTTTGGTATTACAGTAACTTCACATGATTCTTTAGGTCTTTTAGCTTCAACAAAAGAATCGGGCTTTGGTAAATACCAATTCAGTGACGTGGCTGCAGAAGTTGTTCGTTTAGATGATGGAAATACAGTAGATTCAACAAGTGTAAATGATGGTTGTGAGCCTGCTATAAATGCAGCTGAACTAGCAGGAAAAATTGCAATTGTAGACCGTGGTTCATGTGCTTTTACAGTTAAAGTAAAAAATGCACAAGATGCAGGCGCAATAGCAACTATCGTTGTTAATAATGACCCAGATACGGCAGAACCGGCACCAATGGGCGGTGAAGACGATACTGTAACCATTCCAAATATGGGTTTAAATTACGCTGATGGTCATGCAATGTATGACCTAATTGATGTTCGTGAAGTTGTTACTGTAAACATGTTTACAAAAGCAACATTAAAAGATGGTACGTTTGATAATGGTATTATTGCTCATGAATGGGGTCACTATATTAGTAACCGCTTAGTCGGTAATTCATCAGGCCTTATTAACTTCCAAGGCCGCGCAATGGGCGAAGGCTGGGGCGATTTCCACTCATTAATGTTTATCGCTAAAGAAAGCGATATAAATATTACAGGTAACGATAAGTTCCAAAAAGCATATGGTAGCGGCACATTTGTAGAAGACTTCTACTTCGGTATTCGTCGTCTTCCTTATTCAACTGATACAGATGTAAATGCATTGTCGTTCCGCCATATTACTGAAAATGCTGGTGCTGATATTGGTATATCACCAACAAGCGTGGCTTCTCCTCATGCTGCCGGCGAAATTTGGGCAACTGTATTATGGGAAAACTACGTAGCGCTTATTAACGAGCATGGCTTTAATGAAGCACAAACTCGAATGGCAGATTACTTAGTTGCAGGTTACAAATTAACACCTATAGCACCAACCTACACTGAAGCACGTGATGCTATTTTAGCTGCTGCCTATGCAGTAGACCCTGCTGATTACAAATTAATGGTAGGTGCATTTGCTAAACGTGGTATGGGTCTTGGCGCAGTATCGCCAGATCGTTTCAGTAATGACCTTACTGGTGTGGTTGAATCAGATAAAACACAGCTTTCTAGCTATGCATTTGCAAGTGCTGACTTAAACAACATGTACAATGGTACAGAGCTTGGTTTTTGTACTAACGACAATATTTTAGATAAAGGCGAAACGAGTACGGTTAGCGTAACAATTACTAACCGTGGTAGTGAAGTACTTAGTGGTACAACAGCACAACTGACTGTTATAAGCGATCATGATGTAACATTTGAAAATGATGGTTTACTTACTTTTGGTGAAGTTCAACCGTACGAAGCAATAACTAGTAACGATATTAAAGTTACTTTGAACGAAGCGGGTACAGCTGAAACACTAGAAATTGAAGTCACATTCCCTGAAATTGAAACGGACGATGATATCGTTGAAGCACTTGATCAAACACTTACGTTTGAAGTAAATATGGGCTTTAAGTCAGAAATGCCTGTTGGAGCTGTAGTTTCAGATGATATGGAAGTAGCAAGTTCATCACTATTAGATTTAAAAGAAAACGTAATGTTTGGCGGTGACTTAGCTGTTGGCACTCAGGTTATGGATAATAGTGGTAATATTGCCTTCTTTGAACAAGGTGGGTTTGAGCTAGGCACACAGGCAATGCGCCTTGTAAATAATGGCTTCCAATCAGATGTAGCAATAGAGAGTAAGCCATTCGAAGTTGGTTACTCAGGCGACTTTGAAATCTCATTTTGGCATTTCTATAGTATTGAGCAAAACTGGGATGGTGGTGTTGTAGAAGTTAGTGTTAATGGCGGTGACTGGGTTGATGCTACTGAAATTGGCGGCACATTTGATGTTGGCTATGACGCTGTTCTAATCGAAAATGATTCGCAAGAACTTCAAGAACGTGAAACTTTTACAGGTAATAACGTACAAGATAGTGGCGCGTATGGTAATTATGAAACAATCAACTTTGGTGATGCTCTAAACGGCAACTTAGTAAAAGTGCGCTTTAGAATCTCATCAGATGGCGCAGTTGATGATTTAGGTTGGTGGATTGATAACCTAACTATGTCTAACGTTTTATCTCCTGTATTTTCAGAGCTTGTAGCGGGTGATTCACTAGCATGTGATAACGCAGCCCCACTTGTTTTAGTCGAAAGTGCATCGGCGGAAATTACTGAATCTGCTACAGGAACAATTACAGCAACAGCTACAGATCGCAATGGTCAAACACTAACTTATGCTTGGACTCAGGTTAGCGGTAGTGCTGCTACGCTCACTGGTACTGACACTGAAACTTTAAGCTTCACACCTGCAGCTATTACTGCAGATGAAGAGCTTGTTTTTGAAGTTGCCGTAAGTGATGGTGTAACAACTGTGACTCAACAAAGTACTGTAATGGTAAAAAATGAAGCGGTAGCAACAGTGCCTGTAACTGAATCAAAATCTAGCGGTGGTGGTAGTTTTGGCTTTATAGCTTTATTACTTACTCCACTAGTATGGTTTAATAGACGCCGTAAAAACGTAAGTAAATAAGTTTAAATAACATCCCGTCATCTCTAAATACATGACGGTTTTAATGAAAGGCCAGTAGCGTTTGCATCTGGCCTTTTTTATGCACTTAGTTTGATGTTTTTAGTCCTGAGCACAGTAACGACATAGACCAAGTTTACAAATGTGCTGACAAAGCACTTTACCATGCAAAAGAACATGGCCGTAATCAGTGCATTGTTGCTGATATTAGCTAACCACTGCTTAGCTAAGTAATACTTTACATTGAACTTAAATTGATAAATTCTCTACAAAGAGTGCATGAGTTTATTAAGCCAGCCATCAGCTTTTGATGGTTTGTAAATCATTACTATGTCTTCGCTGTAGCGACTGTTAACCCCCTTTACAGTTAATTTTTTAAGCCCTAAATCATCAATCACGAAATTTGGTAAATATGCCAACGCCAAGCCACTTTGTATCACCTCTATTAGTGCACTGTAATCGCTACATCTAAATACAATATTGCGCGGGGCTATTTCATCTTGCCAACCGTCGGAGCCAATACCTTGTTCAAGGCCGCACAGTGGTGAAAACAACGGGCATGCAAAAGACAACTGTAGTAATTGGTTTTTATTGAGTGTTAAAAAGCCTTTTTGTACTAGCTGATGTGAAGGAGACGCAGCTACACTAAACTCAGTATTAAATACGTCAACCGCCACTAAATTAGTATGTGAGCTGTTGTTTAATGCCTCGCGAGTAACTAGCGCAATATGCGCCGAACCTGATGCAACTTGGCTTATGGCTTCATCTTCAAATATATTATTAATACGCACCGAGCAAGGCAGGTTACTAAGGGGTGTAAGCAGCTTTTTAACGCCACTTTTGAGTAAAATGGCAGGGCCTGCAATAACCGCATTAAATTTATGATTATCGCTTTTAAAACGGCTAGTAAGCTGCTGGTAATTATGAACTAAATCGCTACTGTGCTTAACAAACTCTTTGCCTTTATCATTGAGTACTAAGGTTTTACCTACACGGTTAAACAGCTCCGTGGCTAAATTTGCCTCAACCTTTTTTAGCGTTTTAGACAGCGCACCTGGGGTAATATTAAAGTGCTTAGCGGTTGTATGCAGATTTTGCGAACCCGCCATATGAATTACTTTTTCAATGTCATCTAAATGCATAGCGCCAAACCGTATTAACTAAAAGGAAACAACTAATCACTTATTATCGATTATTTGTATATAAAAATCAGCTTATAGTGGCGCTATATATATTTTTTGAGCACTAACATGAAACACATACTGCTATTTTTTATTTTATTATCGAGTGCAGCGCACGCAAATACACCTCAACACAATTCACACATAACCCACAGCTATAATGGCTTCCATGGGATGGCGCTTATTTTAGCCGGCGATAAAGTACTTGCCAGCCACATGCCTTTATACGCCCCTCCACACAACTACCAAATAGTGTATGAAGTAACTACGGATGACACCCACTTAAAAACAATCAAAAATATTTTAAATAAAGCAGCAGACGAGCAAGAACAGATCACTATTTTACCAACCAAATTTGACCTAAATTTATTAATAAATAAAAAGACACCCACCTTAAATGTAACTGTATTTAACGGCCATTTTGAACGCGGTGGCAACGCACTTTTTACTACAAAGCTAACCTTTAAAAACCCGCTATATGTTGAAAAAATAACGACTAATCAAGCACAAAAAAATGTGTTTACATTAATAAAGCTAACAGAGCAGCAAGGTTTAGTAATTCATAAAATACAAAGCAAGCCAAGCTATGACTCGTTAAGCTTAGTACCGCTTACTATGAGTAAATATAACGGGAAATTGAAGTGTGATGCTTCGATAAGCACTGCGCTTAAAAGCAAACTAGAGGCATGTTTTAAAACCGTACCAAGCTATTTAGAAACAAAAGACTTTGCAGTTAATTAATTTATAAAACCAGTGATTTTGGCTTTAAATCGCTGGCTTATAAAGTGTTACTTTGTTTTTAGTAAATTTTAAGATTAAATTTTGAGATGACACCCACCGTTAATTTTGTACTTTAGCCATAATGAATTAGGTGGTGCACTTCCAATTAGAATCTAGGAATCAATAAATAAAAAATTAGGTTGGGTGTCATCATAAAAATAAACTCAACAAACGCTGCAGCTTCATGCAGCGTTTGTTGCTATTTAATTTTCTAGGAGCTAATTAAAACTCATAGCTTATTTTGGCTGAAAAGTTACGCCCAGGTTGGGTGTATTGGCTAAAATCAGCACCTTGTGATTGACCTGCAATCAACTCAAAAGGTACATATTCTTTATCGAGCAAGTTAAGTACACCTACATTTAGCTGCCACGCTTGCCATTCGTAGTTTGCGTATAAATCAACAACGCCGTAGCCATGTCCTTGCGTAGTTTTATTACCGTTTGTATCAAGTACTACATCCGATTGCGATTTAGCCAAACGCAACGCGGCGGTCCAGTTAATATTACCCTGTTCTGTACTTAACAATACTGAGCCATTTAACGGGCTAATGCTGGTAAGAGGCTGATCGGTTTCTTTATTTTCACCATCAACGTAAGCCACGTTTGCCTCTAGTAGTATATTTTCAGCTACATACATGGCAATTCCTGCTTCCACACCGCTTATTTGTGTTTCGCTAATATTTTGGTACTGATACAGCGTTTTGTTTACGCCAGGAATGTACGTTGGCTCAACACCCACTACGGCGGTTTCTATAAAGTCATCGTATGCTGCATAAAAAGCACTTAAATTTACACTAATATCGCTGCTGGCGTATCTTAGCCCAAGCTCAAACGAATCACTGCTTTCAGGGTCTAAATCGGCGTTTGGTAATATTTGATAAAACGGCTCAACGCCGTGGCTTTGATAGGCTTGGTCGTGTGGTGGTATTTTAAAGCCTCGTACGTATTGCCCGTACAACGACAAGTTATCATCCACTTGGTATATAGCACCTAGCTTAGGCGAAAAAGCAGATTCGGTAATATCACCAAGCTGCGCATCGGCGTATAGCTCATCATTTTTAGCCTCTAGGGTGTAGTAATCATATCGCACACCCGCAATAACTGACCACGCGCTATTATTAAACGAAATACTATCTTGTACATAAGCGCCAATTAAAGAGGTATCAGCCCCCGGAAATGCTTTTTGTTTTTGATCTGTAAAATCAACAGTGCCATCGGCTAAAATACGGGTTTTAAAACGTGGGCGGGTGGTGTCGTATAAGTCTATATCAATCCCGTATACCACTTCATGATCGGCACTCTCTGCGTTAAACCCTTTATTAAATACCGCTTTTAAACCTAAAATATTTTGCTCAAAACGATAGTCGTTATAATCGGTGTAGGTGCTTGCGCCACTAATTTGATCGCTTTGTTGCTCGTAACTACTATAAGACACTTGCCCATACCATTTATCAAACGCGGCGGTTGCTACTTCTGAATGGTAATCGAGCGCCAGTGACCAACTCGTGTCATCTTCTTCGGTTTCTTGAACAGCGGGGGTTATTACTTGCTCAGTTGTTTGATTAAAGTAATCAAGGGTGTATTTAAGTGTGCGTTTTTCATCAAGCTGTTGCTCAAATTTAACTAATAAAGCATCCGACTTAGCATCATAACCGGGTAAATTTTCGTCATAGTTTTGTACTTCTTCGCTATCGCGGTGGCTATACACGGCGCTTACTGCAAAGTCGCCTAAGTCTTTTGCCGCAGTAATATCGGCGGCAACTTGATTACTTTGACCTTGATACCCAAGCGCCATTTTTACAAAGCTGCTGTTATTTTTTAAATAATCACTAGGATCTTTAGTGGTTATAACCACAATGCCACCAAGTGCATCAGAGCCATATAATGACGATGCAGCACCTTTGGCTACTTCTACTTGTTTTACACCTGCTACGTCAAAATAATTACGGCCAACTAAATAGCCCCCTCCACCTGCATAACCATCGTTGGTGCGTCGGCCATCTTTTATAAATACAACCCGGTTACCACCAACACCACGTACTGTAAGTGTTTGCGCGCCTGCGCCACTGCCTGTCGTTGCAATGCTTGGGTCGTACTTAAACATGGTTTGTAAATCTACAGCTAGCTGACGCTCTATGTCTTGCTCGGTAATAACAGTAACTGAGCCTGTAACATCTTTAAGCTTTTGCTCAAAGCGCGAGCCACTTACAACAATATGATCGTCAATTATGTTTTCGGCAATGGCAGTGCCCGAGCCGAGTAGTAAGGTTGCAATAGCAGTAAATCTAAACGCAGAGGGATTCATTTTAACTCCAAATGATAATAGTTATTATTTATGGCGGAGATGTTACAACTAAGTCAAATTAAGATCAATTAATTATGATAATCATTTTCATTTAGATTTAACTGGTTATAATAGCCAAAAAATAAAACCGGAGTGTGTAATGAAATACCTATTTATATTGTTTGCTTTAATGGCCCAATCTGCACTTGCACAAGAGCGCGTTATTAGCGCTGGCGGCACCCTTACTGAAATAATTTATGCGCTAGGCAAACAAAATACCCTTGTAGCTGTTGATCAATCTAGTATGTACCCACAGCAAGCTACGCAATTACCACAGGTGGGTTATTACCGTGAATTAGCGGCAGAAGGCGTACTTTCAATGCGTCCAACCACCTTGTTAGCGCTTGAAGGCGCAGGGCGAAGCCAAGCACTTAAGCAAATTGAGGCAACAGGGGTTAAGCTCATTCATTATAAAAAGCCGACCTCAGTTAACGAGCTACTTGAGCTAATAAAACGCTTAGGTGACGATTTAAACGCCAAGCAAAAAGCACAAACACTTATTACACACATTACAAAATCGTTACCTGAAAAAGCAAAAGCGCAAACACACAGCGCGCTATTTTTACTCTCAGCTAATGAGCGCGGGCTTGTTGCCGCCGGGCAAGAAACCGTCCCTAATTTATTATTTAGCTATGCAGGCATTACCAATATAGGCGCTACGCATTCAGGCTTTAAAGCAATAAATAGTGAAGTACTGGCTGTAAATCAGCCCGACTTTTTAGTAGCCCCAGCCCATGTTGTACAAAGCCTTGGCGGTAAGCAGGCTTTTTGTGAGCAACCTACACTACACTTATTAAAAGCGGCGCAAACCTGTAACTTACTTGTAATGGATAGCCTACTTTCGCTTGGCATGTCGCCGCGTATAGCCACAGCAATTAATGAGCTTAACGAGTATAAAATCCGCTTATGAACACCCTAACATTGAGCCGTTTTAACCCTGTAACACTTAGCCAAACCCATAAATGGATGCTATTAGCCTCTGTGTGTATTTTTTCTTTGGCGCTACTTAGCATAGGGTATGGGCCAGCAGGGTGGGATTGGCGTTTAGCCATTGCTTGGCTTGCACCCGAGCGCTTTAATCAGTTTGATGCGCTGCAAATAAATGTCGTAATGCAAATACGTTTGCCACGCTTTGTGCTTGCAGTGCTTGTAGGGTTGGTGCTTGCCCAAACAGGTGCGTCAACGCAAGCGCTGTGCCGCAACCCATTGGCCGATCCATCTATTATTGGCATTAGTGCGGGTGCGGCTATGGTTGCTGTGGCGTTTATAGCACTTAGCGCGCAGTTTAATTTTAACGCGCAGTTGTATTTACCTTATGCCTCTTTTTTAGGGGCGCTTGGTGTTACCTCGCTGGTATATTTTATTGCCAAGCAGCAAGGGCAAATTAATATCACCACACTTATATTAGTGGGGGTGGCTATTAACGCGTTAGCATTTGCGGTTATTGGGCTACTGAGCTTTTTTGCCGACGATAGCGCGCTACGATTAATAAATTACTGGACCATGGGCTCATTAGGCGGAGCAAGCTGGAGCACGATTATTCAAGCTGCGCCGTTACTGTTTATCAGCCTAATTGGCCTGTGGCGGTTAAAAGAGCCCATGAACTTACTCCTTATTGGCGAGTCACAAGCTCAGTACCTAGGGGTAGACACCAACAAGCTCAAACTATATGTAATTATACTTGTTGCACTAGGAGTAGGGGCGGTTGTGGCACTTACCGGCTTAATAGGGTTTGTTGGTTTAGTAGTCCCGCATATTGCCCGATTAATGGTGGGGCCGCATTTACGTAATATGCTGCCGCTTTGTATGCTAATTGGCGTAGTGGTATTGCTACTTTCTGACTGGCTAGCACGCATTGCCATAATGCCATCAGAGCTACCCATTGGAATTATTACTGCATTATTGGGTGCGCCATTGTTTATTTATTTAATAGTGAAAAATAAGCGAGGTTGGTCATGATCACGTTTAACAATCTAAGCGTTGGCTTTGATAATCACAGCGTTTTAAACGCTATTAATGGCAGCGCTAAACAAGGGCAACTTGTAGCACTACTTGGTGAAAATGGCGCAGGTAAATCTACCTTGCTGCATACCTTAGCAGGTATGCACTCCTTTACAGGCAGTGTACTTTTTAATGCTAAGCCGCTGGCCGCTCATGCTAAAAAACGCCTAGCCACACAGCGCGCAGTGATGATGCAAGCAAACCACATAGGGTTTGATTTTACTGTATTTGAGCTTATTGCAATGGGCCGCTACCCATATGTAGAGTCATTAAAAATGCAAAGCGAAAAAGTAAATAAATACGCCGCTATTATGGATTTAAGCCATTATTTAACTCGCCGCGTAAGTGCGCTTTCGGGCGGGGAGCAACAACGCGTACATATGGCGCGTACTTTAGCGCAGCTAAACGCTTTTACACAATCGGCCGAGCCAAAACTAATGCTGCTCGACGAGCCTACATCAGCACTTGATATGCGCCATCAACATGCTTTGCTCAGCTGCGTTAAAGCATTTGTAGAGCAGGGTAACAGCGCCATTATTGCAATACACGATCTAAACTTGGCCAGCCTTTATGCAACCGATGCTATTTTACTGCACAACAAAAAAGTGCTGCAAAGTGGGC
This sequence comes from Pseudoalteromonas sp. SG45-3, assembly GCF_014164075.1. NCBI lineage: Bacteria > Pseudomonadati > Pseudomonadota > Gammaproteobacteria > Alteromonadales > Pseudoalteromonadaceae > Pseudoalteromonas > Pseudoalteromonas sp. SG45-3. Next base: position 127,976 of record NZ_JACJEN010000011.1, read on the forward strand.
CTATAAACACCGTATTAACTGAACAAAACTTACAACAAATGTACGCCATGAAACTGCACGTAAACCCTCATCCTTATAACGATGCACCCATGGTTTTTTCTCAACGTCAGGAGTTTTTATGAGAGAGCAAGCGTTAAACGATGCACGCACATTGGTTTACAAAACCAATGCCGGTGTTATGTCGACCATTTCTAATAATTTACGCGGTTACCCGTTTGGCTCAGTAACCCCCTATATGTGCGACGAACAAGGCCGCGTTTACTTTTTTATTAGCGATATAGCCCAGCACACTAAAAATCTAAAGCACGACTCACGTATGAGCCTAACTGTGTTTGATGCCACCGACAGTGGCGATCAAAACGAGCACGGCCGCGTAACGCTTGTAGGCGATGGCTCTATTGTGCCAAGTGAGCAAGCACACACTTTACTTGATAACTATATTTCCCTATACCCCGAAGCCGCTAGCTATCGCAACGCGCACGACTTTCAATTATGGCAATTAGACGTAGTGCGAGTGCGTTACATTGGCGGCTTTGGCAAAATATTTTGGCTTGAACAAATCGAGTGGCAGGGCGAGGCAAAAAACTGGGATGAAAGCCAACAGCAAAGCATGATTAACCATATGAATGAAGATCACCAAGATGCTATGTCGCTCATATTAATGCAGCACTACGGCGTAGCCGATAACACCCCTATAATGAGCGGCCTATTACCCACTGGTTTTTATATACAAAGCCAAAAGCGTAATTACTTTATTAATTTTAAAACCCAGTGCAACAGCCCGTTAGAGGTACGTAAAGCGCTGGTTGAGCTAACCAACCAAGCCCGAAATAACTAAACTAAATACATGACGACATAGTTAACCTGCGCCCTGGTTAAGAGATTCACTAACTATGTCGTTATTTTATAAGCAAGCTGTTTGCTCGCCTCGCTTGCCTAACGCTTTAAAAGCGGCTTGCTGATGTTCTTTTTGTACATAACGGGTTGGCAAAGGGTTAACCTGCAACTGATACCCACTTTGATTAGCTTGCACATTCGTTACCGGCGATATCCACACAACATTTAGCTCTGGCGCTAAACGCTTAATAACGCGCGCTATACCTTCGCCATTTTTTACATGAAAATCGCCCGCTATATGCATTACTTGCGCATCTTTATGATTATTTAAATAGTTAACGATAGACTCCCCCATGGTTTCATCCCACGTAACTTGCGCTGCATAATAGTTTTCGTTTTGACTTGAAGTACCATGGTGCATTGATGCCATAAAGCGTTGTTTATAATCGCTTAGTGAAGTATCAATAGTACTCGCAATATAGCTTTGCTGAGTTTCATCAAGCTTATTTAGGTAACTTATGCCTTGCCTGCCAATACAGGTGACTATATTTTTAGGGGCATTTGCAGCGATTACATCGCTATTGTTCGTTTTTGCCAGCTCTACCAGCGCACGGTAATCACTTTTGTAGTTAGGCCACGCTTGGGTGTTGTCAATTAAGTATTGCTCACCAATTTCACCTTTAACATACTGGTTTAAAGTAAGCTGATCGGCGCGGCTAAATTGTTCAAGCGACAGGGCAGTGCGTTTATTACTTTTGCTTAATTGCTCAAATAACTCAGCCTGAAATAAATGCACACCCGGGTGCGTATGCCATTCACCCACTAAAACCACATCGACATTTAATAGCGTGGGCTCTAATAATACAGAGCTAACAGGCTTTGCTTGTGCATTGTAAAGTGCTGAGTAATATAATGATGAGCTTTTATCAGGCGGCACAGTTGTTGTGCTACAACCACTCAAACCCGTAACTAACGCCAGAGTTAAGATAGACTTTTTCACACACACCTTCAAAACCTTTTAATGCAAATAATTATCAATATCATATATTTATAAAACCTATTAAGCCAGCCAAAAACAGTAAAAAAATAAATAAGCAAAGAAGATCAAATAAGACATTGTAGAGTGCAATTGATAGGCAGTTATGAGCGATAAGCAGACGGTCATCTTTTTATATCAAATGCATTTAAGATTTTCCTGACTTGAATTAACTGTTGTATTGTAAATAGTAATTTTGCTCCTGTATAAGGAGCGATATAAGTATCGTGAGATAAGGTTTACTTAGCTACTTTTTGTTAATGTAAATAAGGTAATAATTAATTTTTAAGGTTGAAGTAATGGAATATAACAATCTATCCAAGCTTGTAAAAAAAGTTCTCAAAACAGATCAAAGTGGTAATACAACAATGCCCTCAAGACGCGAAATGACAAGCAAAATTTTTGCGTTTATTATGCTTATTCCTGGAATTACTAGCATTGTGATGACAGTAACAAGCGAAGGAGGGGAAAGTATTTTCTTCGCTATTTCTGCAAGCTTCTTTTTAAGTATATCAATATTGCTTTTTGGTCGAAAGAGCCGCTTAGAGTTTAACGGGACAGAAAAACAGCTTAATTTAAAAACCGCATTATGGGGTTACTTTCAAAGAAGTAAAATTGTTGTACCGTTTGATACACTATCATTTGAATTAAGTAGTATAGGCGCGCAAGGCCCTTATCAAATTAAGTTTGTTGATCAGTTATATGAATTTAAACAGTATACAGATGCTAAGATGTTCATTTCGTTTTTATATACGAAATATAATACTACTGCAGTTGAAACCATATCGGATTGGCCTAATAAAACACCGATAAGGTTTGCTCAAAGTGAATTATATAACTCACCTCAAGTTACTCATGATACTAAAAAAGCTAATTCAAACTCTCACCTGGAAGATGAAGATTTTAATAGTGAAGATCTTGTTTTCATTGAAATATGGGATCGCAAATCGCTAATAAAACTATCCCTGCCATTTTTTGTTTTTACAGCCATTGCCGGCTTAGTTAAATACGGAGTGCTGTAATGTATTTTAAAGAACTATCTAGTGAGCTAGCTATTTATCGACAACCGAGGTTAACTAGATTATTGCTAGTTTTGTTGTGTGGTTTCTTTTTATTTATCGGGCTAATTAATGTGTTTAATTCTGATGAAGCAAAATCATTACCGATATGGGTATCTGGGTTTATATGCTGGCTAGGGTGGAGTGGTTCGTTTGGTGGCTATGTATGTCGTTTTGATCTCGCAAAACAAACCTTGGAATTAAAGTCGAGTAGTTTATATACTATTTTTAAACGTGTTTATAAATTATCAGATATTAAAGGTTTTAAAGCTATACCTAGAAAAGGCTACACACATGACTATAGATTATATGCAGTGTTAACTGATAATACTCATATTGCTTTCGCAAACTACAAAGGACGAGGGTTTGCAGTTAAGGAGTGTATAAAAATGGCTGAATTTGTCAGTAAGCCTTATCAAATCAATATTGATACAGCTTCATTATGATTTTCTTAGAACAAAGTAGCGTGGATTAACATTTTTTTAGAAACCAATGCCAGACGCTTACTTCAGGTCTGGCATTGGTTCAAACTTAAGCATCGATCTGTTCTGATACTTCTAACGCATCATCAACTTCTATTCCCAAGTACCTGACAGTGCTTTCTAGTTTTCTATGGCCAAGTAGAAGCTGACAGGCTCTTAAATTTTTAGTTTTTTTGTAAATTAGTGATGGTTTAGTACGTCTCATAGAATGAGTGCCATATTGAGTCTTATCTAACCCAATTGAAGTGACCCAAGAATCAACTATACGTCCATATTGACGGGTTGAAAAGTGTTCTGAGGAATGAATTCGTGACTTAAACAAGTAATCATAAGAGTTGAGAGTAAATTGCTCTATGAGCGCCACAATTGATTTCCTTGTATTCCCAGTAATTTCAAATTGGACGGGCATACCAGTCTTTTTTTGAACGACTATTGCCCTTGATTGAATTGTTTTACCATGTGCGATGTCGTTAACTTTTAGTGAAACTAAATCACACCCTCTTAGTTTGCTATCTATGGCTAGGTTAAATAGTGCTAGATCTCTTATTTTATGAAAAAGTTCTAGTCGTATTCGGATAGCCCATATTTGCTGTAATTTCAGAGGTAACTTTTGTCCTACAAGCTTATTTTTATTCCAAGGCTCTTTAGGCTGATATATTGTTAACTGGTGCATTAGTTGTACTCCGGTGTTTATGGAGTTTTAAGCTTAGCCCGCTACAAAAGAATTCGGGTATGAGCGAACAGCGGTCATTGGAAAAGTTAAATTTATTCTAGTGCTTTGAGTAGAAATCTAATTTTGTCCAATAACATTATTAAACGCCGTTTTGGTGTGTTATAAGCTGTTAGTAAGACACGAAT
>NZ_JACJEN010000012.1:0-3586 GCF_014164075.1 Pseudoalteromonas sp. SG45-3
AGCAAGAAGCTGAAAACGCAGCAAAAGCAGCAGCTGACAAACGCAAAGCTGAAGAAGAAGCGCTTAAAAAAGCAGAAGCTGAGCGCAAAAAGCGTGAGGAGGAAGCAAAAGAGCGTGCTGCTGAGGCCGAACGTAAACGCCAGCAAGCAATGCAAGAGCAAATGTTACAAGAGCAACTTGCCAAAGAGCAGGCTGCCCGTAGTAAAATACGTCAGCAACAAGTGGTGAGCGAAGTTGATAAGTACCGTGCATTAATTATGGCGCGTATTCAGCAAAACTTACTGATTGATGAAAAAATGAAAAACCAACAGTGCCGAGTTAATATTCGTTTGGGCTTTAATGGTTTAGTAACGCAAGTTAAATCATTAGGTGGCGACAAGTTAGTATGTGAAGCTGCATTAAGAGCAGTGCGCATGGCTGACACATTACCGGTATCTAAAGATAAAGACGTATTCGAAAAACTTAAGAATATTAATTTAACAATCAAGCCAGAATTTTAAAGGAATGATATGTTCAACAAAATAAAAATAGCCTGTTTAGTTTTACTGTTTGGGTTTACGGGTGTTGCTAATGCAGCGCTTGAAATTGTAATAACAGAAGGTGTAGACGGTGCAAGGCCTATTGCCATTGTACCTTTTAAATACCAAGGTGTTGGTCCAATTCCTGAAAAGCTAAGTGGTGTTATTGCTGCCGATTTAATGCGCAGTGGTAAGTTTAAACCTGTTGATGTGGCGCAAATGCCGCAACAGCCAAGTAAAGATGGCGAAATTGATTATGCGTCTTGGGTTAATAAAGGTGTTGAAGCTGTTCTTGTTGGTGAGGTTGAACAACAAACTGATGGGCGTTATTTAGTTCGTTATGAGTTAGTTGATGTGATTCGCGGCCAAATTACCGGTGGCAATACGCAAATGATGAGTAACGGTAAGTTAGTTAAAAGCCAAGATCATATTTTAGAAGCGCGTGAAAGTGTTATTGGCGAGAGTGGTTTTCGTCGTTATTCACACCGCATTAGTGATGTTATTTATGAAAAGCTAACGGGTGAAAAGGGCGCGTTTTTAACTAAAATTGCATATGTAATAGTACGTGATAACGAGCCTAAACCTTATCAACTAGTCGTTGCTGATTACGATGGTTTTAACGAACAGGTATTACTTCGTTCAAAAGAACCATTAATGTCGCCAGCATGGTCACCAAATGGTACTAAACTAGCGTATGTAACGTTTGAAAACCGTCAAAGCCAAATTTACATTCAAGATATATACACAGGTAAGCGTGAAATAATAGCAAGCTACCGTGGTATTAATGGTGCACCGCAGTTTTCGCCAGATGGTAAAAAGCTATTATTAGTGCTTTCTAAGGATAAGACGGGTGCGACAGAAGTTTACATGCTTGACCTTGCTACACGTAAGGAAACACGCTTAACAAATCATCGTAGCATAGATACTGAGCCATCTTGGTACCCTAATGGCCAAGATATTGTGTTTACATCTGAAAGGGGTGGTAATGCTCAGATTTATAAGTTAAATTTAAAAACAGGTAGGTCACAACGACTCACCTTTGATGGTGATATGAACCTTGCTGGTTCTATAACACCAGATGGAAAAGAATTAGTGATGGTTAACCGTACCAACGGGCAGTACCATCTTGCTAAGAAAGAGCTGGCTACAGGTGCGTTTCAAGTATTAACGAGAACACGCCTAGATGAATCACCGAGCATAGCGCCAAATGGCTCGATGATTATATACAGCACGCTCCATAATAATAAACAGGTACTTGCGCTAGTATCGATGGACGGCCGCTTTAAAGCACGGTTACCTGTGCTAGACGGACAAGTAAAGGCACCAGCTTGGTCGCCATACTTACAGTAATATTACTGGTTTACTCAAAATAGGAATCTACTCAATGCAACTTAACAAAATACTTAAAGGCCTGCTAATTGCTGTGCCAGTAATGACATTAGCAGCTTGTAGCTCATCTTCTGATATTGATGAAGGTGCTGCAAACCAATCAAATCAAGGCGTTGTTGAGCAATCAACTAACACTGATACAGTTGAAGTAGCTACAATCTCTCCTGAGCAACAAGCAGAAGAGCAACTTCGTCAAAAGTACGAAGCACTTCGTCAAGAGCAAGTAATTTACTTTGACTTTGATAAAGCGACTGTTGAAGGTAAGTACGCTGATTTACTTCGTGCACATGCTGAGTTTTTAGTTCAAAACCCATCAGTTAAAGTACTAATTGAAGGCCACGCAGATGAGCGCGGTACTCCAGAGTACAACATTGCACTAGGTGAGCACCGTGGCCAAGCAGTTGAAAAATACCTATTAAGCTTAGGTGTTTCAGCTAGCCAAATGTCAGTGGTAAGCTACGGTGAAGAGAAGCCAATGGTTAAATCTCGCACTGAATCAGCTTTCGCTAAAAACCGCCGTGCGGTACTAGTTTACTAAGATAAGAGATATTATGAAGCCGAAAATTATTTTGGCAGCCATGATATTGAGCGGGAGCACCCAGTTAATGGCTGCTCCCGCTCCTGTTTCAGAAGCTGCAAGTTCACAATCAAGTATTGAGAAGCGATTAGCGTCGCTTGAGAATATGATGCAGTCGCGTAACTTTTTACAAGTAGAGTTACAGCAACAACTTAACTTGTTACAAGACGAAGTAAGTCAAATTCGCGGTGTAACTGAAGAGCAAAGCTACAAACTTGAAAAAGTACTGCAGCGTCAGCGTGAGTTGTATCAAGAGATTGAAAACCGCGTGAGCCAGGCTTATACACAGCCAACAGCAGCCCCAGTAATCGATCAGGCGCAGCCAAACGATGCACAGAGCTACAGCAGTGACTTATCTGAAAATGAAGCTTACGAGCGTGCTGTTGCGTTAATAATGAAAGATAAACGTTATGATCAAGCGATTCCTGAATTTCAAACGTTTTTGACTACCTATCCAAACTCTGTATATGCGTCTAACGCGCATTATTGGTTAGGGCAGTTGCTTACTATTAAAAATGATGGCGTAAAAGCGGTGGAGCATTTTAAAGTGGTTGTTAACGAATTTCCAAATTCTAATAAACGCCCTGATGCAATGCTAAAGTTAGGCACACTTTTACAAGATCAAGGTTCAGCGGCGCAAGCACAAAAAATATTGAGCGATCTTATCAATCAATACCCAAGTACTACCGCTGCAAAACTAGCAACTGATCGTTTGGGAAACTAAAGTTCACCAGCGATTAAATTTCTAGTTAAGGCGAGCAAACTACATGGAAACTCTCGAAGAATCTTGGATTTGCATGTAGTTTGAGCACAAACGGTTTAATTTTGTGCATCTAGACATAAAAACTTAAAAAAAGAGACAATTTCGGTTGCACTCATTTTATAAATAAGTATTATAAGCGCCCGCAGCAAACGAATGGTTACCCCACTCGAAATGCGACAAAAAGAGCGGGTTATTAGCTCAGTTGGTAGAGCAGTTGACTTTTAATCAATTGGTCGATGGTTCAAATCCATCATAACCCACCATTCTTTGAATGGTCTTTTATCGGCGGATTTACGTACAATACTAGGTTGTTATAAAACGCAACGTCAGAGCGGGTCA